>JAVBLX010000185.1:0-14622 GCA_031553075.1 Acetivibrio sp. | reverse complement strand
GAAGAAATCCTTAGTGGTCTTGAAAAAAAAAGCGTTATAATGTATAATTAGTTTGATTTACACCATACTATAAATTAAACTGAATCAGGAGGGGCTATGGAGTATCTAAAAAGAGAAATTGAACGAAAATTTATGAGTATGAACTCTGTATTCAAAGCAGTTATGGTTACAGGTGCAAGACAAGTAGGAAAAACTACCATGCTGAAAAAACTGGCTGAAAAAGAAAACAGGACAATTGTTTCCATGGATCATTCAAGAGACCGTGAATTAGCTAGAAATGATCCAAAGCTCTTCTTCCAGATGTATAAACCACCGATTTTGATTGATGAAGTACAAAAAGCACCGGAACTATTTGAGACAATAAAGATCATGTGTGATGAAACAGAAGAAAACGGTTTGTTTTGGCTGACTGGTTCTGAAAGTAAGAAAATGATAAAAGAAGCCAGAGAATCCATGTCAGGAAGAGTTTGCATCCTGAAAATGTATAGCCTGTCTCAAAGAGAAAAAATGGGATTGTGTGATATTGAAGAACTGGATTATGAACTATCTAAGTTAACCATACGCCAAAAGGATTTTTCTGCAAATAATATTATAAAGGTATATGACCATATCTGGCATGGCGGTATGCCTGGTACCCTCAAGATGAATGATGAACAGCTTCAAGCGTATTATGAATCCTATATTGATACCTACTTAATGAGAGATGCAGTTGACGATAATGGGATTTCAGATACGACAGGATTTAGAAAAGCATTGAGAGCCTGTGCTTCTTTTGCTGGGAATCTGCTAAATTATTCAGATATTGCAGCCGCAGCCAATGTTTCAGTTACTACTGCCAAAGAATGGATTAAAATCCTTCAAACAATGGGAATTATTTTTTTATTGGAACCATTTTTCAATAATGAATTAAAACGTCTTGTTAAGACACCAAAACTATATTTTTGCGATACAGGTCTTTGTGCGTATTTATCCATGTGGACTAGTAGGGATACTCTTATGAATGGTGCTGCAAGTGGTCACTATTTTGAGAATTATGTAGTAGGCGAACTGATTAGGGGCTATACATACTCCCAAAAGAAAGTAAATATGACCTTTTACAGAGATACGAACCAGCAGGAGATTGATCTTGTGATTGAAAGAGAAGGAAAACTCCATCCAATTGAGATAAAAAAAGCGACCAATCCAGAGGTGAGGGCAACCAAAAATTTTCGATTATTGGAAAAAAGTTCATTGGAAGTATCAAGTGGTGGCATCATATGTATGACAGACAGACCTTTTCCAATTGATGAAAAAAATCTTTATATTCCTTGTAATATTTTATAACAGCACAAAATATTACAAGGAAGTAATCTTATGGAACAGAAAGAGCTTCAACCGTTTCGCCCAGACCAGTACTGCCGGATAGTCTGCCGACATAAAAACTTTAAAAGTGATTTGTTATAAAAGTGGTATTATGGTAAATATTTTCAAGATAAAACCCAAAATGATTTTTATATAATGAGGATTAGAATATGAATGAAATACTTGGCTTAGTCAGAAAATGATGGGACTTCTCTATGATGTGGAGGCACATACAGTCACATATCATTTACAAAAAGCATTTAAAAGTGGTGAATTGGATGAAAAAGCGTTACTCGAATTTTTCGAGTAACTGCTAGTGATGGAAAACCATATGATACAAAGCATTAGACTAACGGACCACTTGCCCAACAAAAGCATACAAACAGTAAAATTAAAAACGGAGGAGAAAGAAATGGAAAAAATATTAAGTTTTATGAATAGTAATTTTTTTTAAATAATAGCTATGATCGTGACAATAGTTGTAACAGTACTAATTTATAAAGCAGAACAAAAGTAAAAAAGGGTAGATGCTACTAGAGAATTGGTGGTTCAAATTGACATGCTTCAAAGAAAAGTGAACAAGCTCAAAGAATGTGTAATGAAGCATTACCATTAGAAAAACTAAAAAAGATAGCAAAGATGTAATAGACCAGCTAGTGCAATTCAGCGTAGTATTTTGTGTGGCCGTAACTTTGAATACTACTCTGAAGATCCACTCATTAGCGGTAAATTTGCCGCTGCCATTACCCAGGGTGTGCAGAGTCATCCGGGGTGCGGCACGACTATTAAGCATTACGCTGCTAATAACCAGGAAACTAATCGCATAATGCATTAAAAAATGGTAGATTGCCTAGAAAACAGTTGGAGATTAACGGAAGTCGTGTTATTAATAAAGTGAGTGAGATCAATTTAGAATAAGTATTTTAGCGAGCTAAAAATATTAAGAGATATAATTGATAGTGGGTCAGTCACAAATATCGGGGGTCTTTAATTCAGGTTAATCTGGGTTAAAGATTCTTTTTTTCGCAATTTTTCTAAATAACAAAGCAATTCAAAGAAATGTATATTAGCTGTTTTGATGATAAAATAGCAATATATAATCGCTCTACATTGATGACTGGATGAGCATGGAGGAAAGCTTGTATGTGCTGCTCCAGTGGTATCATGGGAAGTGTGATGAAAAGGAGAACGATAAATTATGGGAATAAATTTTGCAGGGCTTCCAGGACTTTTTTATGGTGGTGACTACAACCCGGAGCAATGGTTGGATCATCCTCAAATACTGGAAAAAGATATTGAATATATGAAGGAAGCGCATATTAATGTAGTTTCCCTGGGAATATTTTCCTGGTCAGCCCTGGAACCGGAAGAAGGAAATTTTACATTTGACTGGATGGGGGAGAGGATTGATACCCTTTACAAAAATGGAATTTTCGTATTTTTATCGACTCCTTCCGGCGGGCGACCAAAATGGATGGCGGATAAGTATCCGGAGGTACTTCGGGTAGACAGTTCGAGACATCGGGATTTATTTGGTTTCCGCCATAACCATTGCTATACCTCACCGGTATATCGGGAGAAGGTAAGGATTATCAATCAGGAACTGGCAAACCGATTTGGAAATCATCCGGGAGTGTTGGCATGGCATATCTCCAATGAGTTTGGTGGCGAATGTCATTGTCCTCTTTGCCAGGAAACATTTAAAGAATGGCTGAAAGAACGTTATGGAACCATAGAGGAGCTTAATAAACGCTGGTACACTACCTTTTGGAGTCATACTTATCAGAGCTTTGACCAGATCGAGAGTCCTTCCGTGAGGGGTGAACTGGCACTGCATGGATTAACTCTGGATTGGAAACGCTTTGTAACAGACCGAACGGTAGATTTTGTAAAAAGTGAAATTAAAGCGTTGCGCGAGACCGGTACAGATAAACCGACAACCATTAATATGATGTACAACTTTGAAGGTTTGAATTATCATAAATTTGCAGATGTGATTGATTTTGTTTCATGGGATTCCTATCCTACCTGGCATAAAGGTAAGGAGCACCTGACTGCTATGGACAATGCCATGCAGCATGATATAATGAGAAGTATCAAACACAAACCATTTCTGTTGATGGAATCCTGCCCTTCCTCTACCAACTGGCAAAGTGTCAGTAAGCTAAAACGGCCAGGGATGTTAGAAGCCGCATCCTTGCAGGCGGTTGCCCATGGTTCAGACAGCGTATTGTATTTTCAAATCCGTCAGAGCAGAGGAGCGTCTGAAAAGTTTCATGGTGCCGTGATTGACCATTATGGCAAGACGGATACCCGTGTATTCCAGGAGGTGAAAGCAACTGGCGTGAGTCTTGAGGCGTTATCTGAAGTTTGCGGAACCAATACAGATTCCAAGGTTGCGGTGATATATGATTGGGAAAACCGGTGGGCGATGGAGCAGGCGGCTGGACCCAGAAATAAAAATTTGTATTATAAAGAAGCGGTAGAAAAGTCTTATTTTGCTTTTAAGAAACTGGGAATGAATGTAGATGTAATTGATATGGAGCAAACCCTGGAGCAATATCAAGTGGTTGCAGCGCCTATGCTTTATATGTTCAGAGCGGGTTTTGAACAAAAGGCAAGAGCCTTTGTGGAAAGAGGCGGAATCCTGATTATGACCTACTGGAGTGGAATTGTGGATGAATCTGATTTGTGCTTTTTGGAAGGAACACCTCATGGGTTAATGGATGTAATGGGGCTTCGAAGAGAAGAAATCGATGGTTTGTATGATGGAGAATGTAATACCATTGTACCGTCCGGCGATTCAGGCAGCCGTTTGAACCGGAAATATTCCTGTGAACATCTCTGCGATTTAGTCAAGACGGATACGGCGAAAGCCTTGATGACTTATGAGAATGATTTTTATGCCGGTTATCCGGCTCTTACCTGTAATTCCTATGGACAAGGAAAGGCATACTATATTTGTGCAGATATGGAACAGGATTTTTATGATGATTTCTATGGAGTAATTGCAGAGGAAAATAATGTCCCGGTTATCCTGGATAAAATAAAAATTCCTCAGGGAGTTGTCATTAGCAGTCGGGAATCAGAGGAGTTTACATATATCTTTATTCAGAATTTTAATTTAGAATCAGTAGAAATGGAATTACCAATGGAGAGTGAATGGATTTTAGGCAATTGTATTTCAAAAAATATAAGGCAAACAATCCAGGGTTTGGAAACAATTGTTTTACGCAAAAATATAAATTGAGTGAGGAATTAGTTATGGAAAACAAAATTGATTTAAGAGGATATCAGCAAAGAGAAAGAAGAAGACTATCCGAAAAATTTTATGGCAAAGACAATGCTGGTAATGAGTTATCGTTCAACAATTATTACATGGAAATGAACGGTACCCCCTTTTTTGGAATTACTGGCGAGTGCCATTATTCCAGGGTAAATGAAAATCAATGGGAAGATACCATCTTAAAAATGAAAATGGGCGGAATCAATATTATCGCCACCTATATGTTCTGGATTCACCATGAAGAAGTGGAAGGACAATTCCGCTTTGATGGCAATCGTAATATTCGCAAGTTTTTAGAGCTTTGCAAAAAGCATGACATGTATGTGATCGTGCGAATTGGACCCTTTGATCATGGTGAAGTGCGAAATGGCGGACTGCCGGATTGGTTATATGGAAAACCATTTGAGGTAAGAAGCAATAATGAAGGTTTTTTGGCATATACGAAAAAGCTGTATCACCAATTTGCGCAGCAGTTTGAGGGACTTTATTTCAAGGATGGAGGACCGATTATTGGAGCGCAGATTGAAAATGAATATATGCATTCTGCTGCACCATGGGAGATGACCACTGGGGTAACCAATGAATGGGTTCCAGGTGGCAGTGATGGTGTGGAATACATGAAGACTCTGAAAAAATTGGCTCAGGCTGAGGGAATCTGCACACCATTTTATACCTGTACTGGATGGGGCGGGGCAGCCACACCAGTCGATGAGATGCTGCCATTATGGGGTGGATATGCTTTCTGGCCATGGATTTTTTATGACTATGAAGGAGAACATCCAGCGACACCGGAGTATATTTATCGGGATAATCACAATAACCAAGTGCCAAAAACCTATAATTTTGAACCAACCTATGAACCAGAAAGCTTTCCTTATGCCTGCTGTGAAATGGGTGGTGGTATGTCCGCTTATTATAATTACCGGTTTCAGCTACCCTTTGAAAGCGTGGATGCTATGGCAAATATTAAATTGGCTGGCGGCTGCAACTTTCTGGGATATTACATGTACCGGGGCGGCAGCAATCCAAAAGGGGAAAAAACACCATATTTAAATGAGTGTCAGTGCCCTAAGATTTCTTATGATTATCAGGCCATACTGGGTGAGTATGGACAGGTACGACCAAGCTATCACCGCTTAAGAGCATTACATAACTTTATTAAGAACTATCAGGATCAGTTATGTAATATGGAAACGGTATTGCCGGAAAACTCTCAGGATATTGCACCGGAGGACGTTGAAACACTTCGTTATGCGATTCGAACCGATGGAAAAAGTGGATTCTTATTTTTGAACAACTATCAGGATCATATGATTTGCAAGCGAAAAGAAAATGAAAAAGTTACCATTGTGTTACCGGAGGAAGAGCTTGTAATGGATCATATTTGTCTGGAAGCGGGGGAAGAAGCAGTCTTTCCGTTTGGAATGGATGTGGATGGATTCTGTTTGAAATATGCAAAAGCACAACCCATTTCCATTATTCGTACGGGCGAGAAAAACACCTATTTCTTCTTTGCTCCGGAAGGAGTAACCCCCGAGTATTTATGGGATGGTATTGGCATTCAGGCAGTGGATGGTAAGGCCCTGAATGAAGCTTGTATATCCATTGTACAGCCTGCAGATGAAATGTCTTCTTATCGTTTGTCAGGGGAAGGGAAAGAGGTTGAAATTGTTACATTGACGAGGGAACAAAGCCTCAAATTCTACGAGATTGAAGTAAAGGGACAAAAGGCGGCGGTATTATGTAATAATCCATTTGTGTATGATGGAACCAGGGTGTATGTGGAAAATTCAAATAATTCCCAAGGTGTAGAAATGCTCCTGTATCCTGGGAGTCAGATAAAGGGCGTAAAGAGTGACATGGACATTGATGACATGGACATCCGGGAAGTAGAAGAAAATGGCTGGAAAGGCATTGTCGCTCAATGGAATGAGAATAAGTCAGGACTCAGACATCTGGATATCAAACAAGTCGGACCATCCAGATTTACTGTCCAAATACCGGAGACCTATGAGGAGTGCAAGGATGCCCTGATGCAGATTATGTACAAGGGAAATATTGCCCAGGCATTTATCGATGGTGAACTGATTTCGGATAATTTCAGTAATGAAGCCGCATGGGAAATCGGCCTGAAGGAAGTTTGGAAACCAGGAATGGATAAGGAAATTACGATTAAGATTACACCGTTAAAGGGTGATGTTAAGGTGGATGTTTCTTCAACCATGGCAGGGCGGATGGAGATTGAGAAAAATTCCATTGCTGAGTTGCAGAGTGTAAATGTTAAGCCGATTTTAGAGGCTGTATTTGAGATAGTATAAGTAAAAAATGTCATTACATAATTCTATGGATTACGTATAGTAATAGTAGAGATGAAGCGATTTGTAATCGGAAATATTTAGCCCTATCGAAAGGTAGGCCTATTTTTGTATGAAGAGGAGAAAGATATTAAAGAATCTTTTTATCTAAGCGTGGAACACTATGTGATGCTGAAACAAACCCTGATTCAAGAAATGACTAGACTTTACACCATTATCAAACCTGTGCTATACTTGACAATAACATATTTTTTGTGAGGCGAATAAAGCTTTTACATCTAAGTATATGATATTTATTATGATTGGAGGAGTGAACAAAATGGATATTAAAACATTTGAGTCGATACTTACCATTGGAGAAAATGTCGCAGTAGAATTTAAACGCTGTGGAAATGGTATTGAGCATGATGTATATGAAAGTGTTTGCTCATTTTTAAACCGTTTTGGTGGGGATTTATTTATGGGCGTATTGAATGATGGAACAGTAGTCGGGGTTCCCCAAAAAGCAGCATCAGATATGATAAACAATTTCATTACTATCATTAGCAACTCCAGTGTGTTTACCCCGACAATATATCTGTCACCAGAATTATTGATGTATGATGGACATACGGTAATTCATGTTCATGTGCCGCCAAGTGCGGAAGTGCATAGCTTTAAAAAAGTAATATATGACAGAGTGAACGATGCAGATGTGAAAGTGACTGCAACGGCTCAGATCGCATCAATGTATATTCGCAAGCAAAATATTTTTACAGAGAAAAAGATATACCCATATGCAACATTGGATGATTTGCGCCTGGACTTACTGCCACGTATTCGTCAAATGGCAGTGAATTATGCAGGAGGAAGCCATCCATGGGAGACCATGTCAAATCAGGAGCTATTAAGAAGTGCTGGTTTATATGGAACAGATATTGCAACGGGAGAAACAGGATATAACCTTGCGGCTATTCTATTGCTGGGTAAGGATGAGGTTATTCAGAATGTATGTCCTGCATATGAGACAGATGCGATTGTAAGAAAGGTTAATATAGATAGATATGATGATCGGGAGGTTATCAGAACAAATCTCATAGAAAGCTTTGATCAATTGATGGATTTTGCTAAGAAGAATTTACCAGACAAATTTTTTTTGGAAAATGAAAACAGAGTAAGCCTGAGAAATATTATTGCAAGAGAGATTATTAGCAATGCGCTAATGCACAGGGAATTTACAAGTTCTTATGCAGCTAAGTTTGTGATTCAAAAGGATCAGATGTATACAGAGAATGCAAGCAGGGCATCTAAAGATGGATTTATCACTCCAGATAACCTTGAACCTAATCCGAAAAATCCATTAATTGCATCGTTTTTTCGAAATATTGGCAGAGCGGATAGACTTGGTTCAGGTGTTCATAAATTATTTAAATATAGTAAGCTTTATTCAGGAAAGGATCCAATGTTTAAAGAGGGTGATATTTTCAGAATTATAGTTCCATTAGATGAGGAGTATTCTTTTGATTATGAATTAGGAAATAATGAACTTGTTTGTGAACCCAATGAACCTATTTTTGGACCCACTGAACCCATTTGTGAACCCATTTGTGAACCCAATGAACTTATTTATGAACCTAATGAATCTATTAATAAACAAAGGGAACCTATTTCAAATAATGAGAAGATTGTTTTGAAACAGATTATGGAAAATCCTTTTATTACACATAAACAGCTGGCAATAAATACCGGGTTTTCAATTAGCAAAATTAAAAGAACACTTGCAGATTTGAAGGAATCAGGGAAAATCCAACGATTTGGTAATAATCGGGTTGGTCAGTGGAAGGTTCATTAGACAGGAACTAAAATAAAATAGAGTTTAGTACAGGAAAAATATTTTGAATGGAGGAACAAGTATGCCAATATGATGTGCAGGGTCTATATCGATTTTTTGAGTCAATGGATGTTAAATTAAAGCCATTACCTCTTGATGATAAGAACCAGTATCTTATTATTGACAGAACATATTTAAGAAACAATACAAACAACAATCCGCTTGTAAGCAAAAAAGGGAGCCCGTAGGGACTCCCTTTTTTGCTGTAAATATTCTAATTCAATATGGAAAAATTAGTAACCATATGATATAATACCAATAATTATTTTGACTATTTGATTGGAGAAAACGACTTGAAAAAAACGTATATATTCAGAATGATGACCATGCTTTGTATTTTGGGTTTGCTCATTACCTGCGTGTTTGTTGCAAAAGCAGAAGATACTTCCCAATTTATTCTGACGACAGAGGAACAAGCTTATTTGGACTCTTTACGAGAGCGCCCCATTACTATCTCATATTCATACGATTTGGTAGTATATGAATATGATGGAAGGTCATATAGTTTGATTACCCCGATTCTCGACGTACTGGAAAAGGAATTTGGACTTACGGTGGAGTTGATAAAGAATAATTGGCATGATGCGTTTGTCCAAGTCGAAAATGGCGAAGTTGATTTTTATGGACCGATTGCCATCTCAGAAGCTCGGCGTCAAAAGTATTTGACGGTAGACCCGTTTTACCGAAGTTATTCCAAAATTGTGTCACGGGTATCGGAACCGGTGAATTCTATGTCTGGTCTATTCAACCGATCGATTGGACTGTTGGAAGGTTCTGTAATTTCAAGAACGATGCAGGCATATCTGGGGCCGGAGGGCAGCACCATTTATTTTTCCACGATGGAAGCGATGATTGAGGGATTGCAGAGTGGCTTAATTGATGCTTTTGCTACAGTTGATAATGCAGAGCTGGAGCTTTTAAACAACGACGACATTCGCCTTGAGTTCTCCATAGACAATTTCTATGTTGATCAAGGATTTATCAGCGGAAAGGAGGAGCTGCGCCCACTCGTCACGCTGCTTAATCGATACATCAGTGAAAACACACAAATAAAAGATAGAGTTACCGCTCTACGCAATGAGGCATTGCTGCAATACATGCGGGAGCGTTTTGCAGAGGAGATTGCATATTTGCAGGCAAATTGTGATAAAATCCCCATGTTTGCCGAGGCTATCCTCTATCCTCTGTGTTATGAGGAGAATGGTGTATTAAAGGGGATGCAGCCAGAAATCAACGAAATCTTCGAGGAGTTGACCGGCATCCCAATTTATTATATCTCACCCAATGACTTTCTGGACGGGGTCGACTCTGCAAAGGAATTGCTCAAAAAGGGGACATGCCTGGCCGCTGTTGGTGCGTACTATAATATGGATATTTGGAATGATCCTTCGTTTACATTTTCTCCGATTTTATGGATGGATACGATTCGCACATATGCTCGCTACGACAGTCATAGCGAGCTTGCTGGAAAAATCATTGGCACGACCCCTCTAGCTACCGATTATCTCGGTTGGAATAACACAACAGGGAATACCCCAGTTATTGATGGAAGCCGTGAAAAGCTTCTCAGCTACTTGAAAAACGGCAAGTTGGATGCGCTATTCATGAGTGAAATGACGTTTAATTATGAGTATTTCATAAAAAAGGATTATAGTCTGCGCGAGGTAACGGGGCTGACTGCCGAGGCGTCCATGCTCATGATGTATGGGGCGCAAAACAAGGAGTTCAATACATTATACAACGAGTCCATGAACTTGTACCATATTTTGAATCCAACGGCATTGAGAGAATGGAGAGTGAAAAGCGATAAGTACCAATCCGAATATATACGCATGCGCTATATGCAGCAAATATGGCTTTTGGTCGTTATTATTGTTTTTTCTGCAATGGTTCTGGTGATTATCCTCTTGATGATGAAAAACCTGCGACAAAATAAAAACACTATCGCTTTGATGAAGATACTAAATGAAAAGGACGCACTTACCGGTATATATAACAGAAGATATTTAGACGAAAATTTAGAGAAAACAATTCCATTGCTTTCACGTTCCATGAGCGCCATTACCGTTTTTATGATCGATATAGACCATTTCAAGCGCTTTAATGATATGTACGGACATGGTAAAGGTGATGAATGTATTAAGTTGGTGGCGAATACACTCGACACATGCTTACAGCGAAAAGATGACTTTGTAGCACGATATGGCGGTGAGGAATTTGCAGTTGTTTTACCTCATACGGATGAGGCAGGAGCACGGATTATCGCAGATAAAATGTTCGAAGCCATCAAAAGCCTCAATATCCCTCATGCAGGAAACAAAGTAGCAGACAGGGTCAGTATATCAATGGGAATTGCTACAAGTACGGCTGAACATACACAAACAGGCATGGATTATTTGAATCGTGCCGACCAGGCATTGTACATTTCGAAGCAGAGTGGACGAAATAAGTACACCTTTTCATCTTCTGATTGGACATAAGAATTTCAAAGGAAATATTTAAAGCAACTCAAATCAAAACTACAATTTTTTGCTTTATTTCACATTAACCGTTATCTTTCCTAAATAGTCCCGTTCATAGTCATAGACATTATATACTTTGTATACAGAAGATCCTTTTGACCGTCCAGTCATGGTCTGGAAGCTACTACCAGCAAGGTAATACTCATCTTTGGCGGTATAGTCATAGGTTTTCGAAGTACTGTCGATCCGATAATTATAAGGAAGTTCAAAAACGATAGTTTCCCCTTTTTTAACGGAATAGCTTTTGGATCCGGTATATTTATTAACAACAGAACTTACCTTAACAATCTTGACTTTTGACTGGCTCTTCAGTTTCGTCAGGGTTAGATTATTGCTACAGAAAACCATTGCATTTGTCGGAAGAGAAGTGATGCTGAGTTTTTTAAATGAGTTATTATAAATACTCAGGTTTATGAGCTTTTTCATTCCTTTTAAATTAAGGGAAGAGAGTTTGTTTCCACTGCAATTTAAATCGGTCATCTGGGTTAAGTGATTGACATCTAATCTGGTCAGTCTGTTATTGCGGCAGGAAAGAGTGGTCAATTTCTTGGACTTGCTCAAATTCAAGCTGGTTAATTTATTGTTTCCGCAACGGAGTTCTTTTAGTTTGGTTGCTTTGGCTAAATCCAATTTTGTTAATGCATTATTTTCACATGAAAAGGATGTTGCAGTGGCTGGCACAGTAAGCGTTGTAAGGAGATTACCATCTAAATGAATATAATCAAGCTTTGGTAACCCATTAAAGCTGATTGTTTTCAATTTATTATCTTCAAAATAGATAGTTTTTAAATTGGGTAAACCACGCAAGGTGAGTTTGGAGATAGCTCCTTTACTGATGGACAAATCCTTTAATTTGGGCAGATTGGTAACACTACATTCTTTTAAAGCTTTATGGTTACGCCCGTATACGCTTGTCAGACTGGATAGCCCATCTAGAGTTAATTTCGTCATGCTGTTGTTATCAGCAAAGGATAAGTAACGTAGTTTGGTCAGCCCTTTCAGTTCCAATTTGGTTAATTTATTATATTCAACCGAAAGAAAGTTCAGCTCGGTCATATGGTTCAGGCTTAACTCTTTTATTTGATTTTTATCACAATCCAAATGAGTCAAATTGCTACAATTGTCAAGAGCTAGAGTCGTTAGCTGATTGCCAGGACAAAACAGTTTTTGGAGCTTGTAACAGCCACTTAAGTTTAAGGTGGTAAGCTGATTCCAGCTTAGATCAGCAACCTCAAGCTGAGATAAATTGCTTAAATCCAGACTTTCTATTTTATTGGCAAAAAGGTTCAGGGTTTTCAGATTAGTCAATCCACTCAAATCCAGCTGCGTTAATGCAAAATAATTGCTTGGTTTGCCATCAAAAAGATCATCTACATTAGAGCCGAGGTCTAGGGTTTCCAAACTGGTTAATCCGCTCAGGTCCAAGGTTGTAATTTCATGGGATAGGAAACGGAAGTACTTTAAGTTGGATAGTCCATCTACTTTTAAACTGGTAAGTGTCTCACCGTAAACTTCCAGAGATTCCAGAGCGGTCAGGTTTCTTATGTCTAACTCTCTGGTAAGATTTGCGCCGGACCAGTAAAAAGAAGTCAGGCGGCCATTGTTGTTCCATATAACGGTAGGGGCAGTGGTTGCCTGTGGCTGAGAAGCGATAATTGCTTCCAGAGCCGCCTGGTCATTTGCATCTTTGTAGCTGGTGGTTTCAGCCTTTGCACTTGCAGTTGCAAGAAAGCCGAAAAATAGAAAGGTAAAAAGTAATAAAAATAGTTTTTTCATTTGCACTCCTATCTGGGCAAGATTTGCGCCATAATTTAATTCATGCTACGCAAACAGAATAATGTAAATTAATGTCAGTCATGTGACAAAAATTGTAAATAATTTAACTGCATTGGGTATAGAAGAAATTAAAGTAGATTGGCGTTGTCAACCAGTTCCGGAAAGGGAGAGGTTGGCAACGCCATTAGTAAATTCATTGTTTACCTGATTGAAAAATAATTCTATCAATTAATTCCGTATGTGGAGACACTGGATCTGCTTGAAAAATTTCTATACCATGAATATCCGTACTTCTATCTGTAAAAGCAGGGAACAGAAAACCGCACTCAGGCTCTCCAGCTTCGTAATCACCAGAAAACGGGCAGATTGCGCATATCAGAAATGAATACACTTCCTCTGATTCCCACAGGCTTTGCTTGTCTTTTGCTTTCAAAGGCACATCATAGTTTCCATAAAATATGTAAATTGCATAGGGATGCTCGGACTGATATCGTTCTCCCACATATTCATAAAAGGTATATAACAGCGCATCATTTTTTAGTTCACAATCCCTTAATGCCATAAGCATCTGCCACATACTTCCCGGTTTTTCATCTTCTTTTGAAAAAGGGTAATCCTTCAGATTCACATTAGTCTTAGAAAATGGAATTGCTTTCGCAATAGAAAGGTTGCGTTCTTGATCTCTTGACGACAGCTTAAGAAAATGTGTATTAAAGCTTCCATCCACAAATCCATCTTCATCCATATATGCCCCTGCTATTCTGGAAAAGCAGTTGCGGGATACGGTCATACGTCTGGTAAGCTCCAGCATATCATCTCTATTTATTGTTCCCATTCCTTACCTCCAAAGTTTTTATTTGTGTGGCTCCTTACAAATAAATTATTTCTTCTGAACAATATCAAGGCTATGGACTCGATAATAGGTTGATTATAACAGTTTGGAAATTGGAATTCAATAAAAGCTTGGTGATTAGATATATACTTTTGTTAGTAAAATATTTATAATAAAATACAAAGGCTGGATAATTTTGAATGCAATTGGCAGCAGAGATATAGCAAAGACTGGCATCAGGAGAGGTGTTTTCATAGGTTTTTTGGTCTATGTAACACCTCTATTTTTATGTCTTTAAAATATTACTTTAAATTTGCCAGTCCTGCTAGCAGAGAAAAACAACACTGCATACCCATCCTAAAAACAACCATAGAATAAGTAGCGCAGAATTGTTAAAAATGCAAAGGAGAGCACTCTGCAAAGGAAAAAAGTGATTATGCTGGCTCATGACACGGTTTATGCCACAGCGGTTTGCCTGGAGGAGTTGTTTGATCAATTTCCAGAACACCATATGGAGCCGTAACTTCGGAGGTGATTCCGGTGCAATTCTGATTCCCACCTCAATGGATATTCATAACGACAAAGAGCAAGAGTAGGTCAGTAAAAGCAAAAGCTGGCCTATTTTTTCGTATCATTTGGCAAATAAAGCCCTCACAGACCGGTGCTAGAAAGTCTGTACG
>JAVBLX010000032.1:0-14527 GCA_031553075.1 Acetivibrio sp. | reverse complement strand
AGTTATTTCTTACATTATTATAAAGTTTTTCTACTTTTCTTGCTTTTTGGATAAATAGATTTTAAAATAGAATCGTTACCGCTTTATCAAACTTGTTGTGCGCTGAACAGCGCAGAAAAGGGAGTATATTATGAATATTTTAACCAGATTTAAGGATATCATGTCCGCAAATATCAACAGCCTGTTAGACAAAGCAGAAGACCCTGAGAAAATGATCGACCAATGCCTTCGAAATCTGAACAACGATTTAGGAAAAGTAAAAGCTGAAACAGCATCTGTCATGGCTGAGGAACAGCGGGCAAAACGTATTTTGGATGAATGTTATGATGAAATAAATAAGCTTCAGGCTTATGCCGTAAAAGCCTTGGAAGCAGGAAATGACGACGATGCCAGAAAGTTTCTTGAGAAAAAAGCTATTCTTGCCGAAAAACATGTCGGCCTTCAGGAGGCATACAATTTGGCGGCAACCAACGCTTCTAATATGCGGGCAATGCACGATAAGCTAACCAGCGATATCAAGGAACTGGAATCCCGCCGTGACATGATTAAGGGTAAAATGGCCGTCGCCAAGACCCAGGAGCGCATCAATAAAATGACCTCTTCCATTGATGGAGCAAATAATTCCATGGCGGCCTTTGACCGTATGGAAGAAAAGGCTAATCAAGCTCTCGACAAAGCCAATGCCATGGCTCAGTTAAATGCAGCTCCTGTTGATGAAACAGCCGAGCTTAAGAAAAAATACAGCACAGCACCTGCTGTAGAAGATGAGTTAGCCGCTTTAAAGGCATCCCTCAATAAATAAGGAGTGAACAACATTGGTTATTCAATATAAATGCCCCGACTGTGGGGCGGATATGACCTACAATACCAAAAATGGCCTGTTATCCTGCAGCAGTTGCGGTCGTACTCTTTCCATTGAGGATTATAAGGACCCTAGCGATGAAGCCATTGGTGAATTTGAGGATTTTGAATCTAAGACTTCTTATAGCACCTTTAGCGATGAAGAAACGACTCAATATCAATGTAACAACTGTGGGGCTGTTCTGATCACAGACCGGGATACCACAGCCACAACCTGCAGCTTTTGCGGGGCGCCGATGATCTTAGGCGACCGGCTTTCCGGGCAAATGGCTCCTTCTAAGGTAATTCCTTTTACCATCAGTAAGGAAGAGGCCATAAACGGCTTTCGTAAGTGGTGTAAGAATGGTCGATTAACACCTGCCGGATTTGCCACAGCTGAGCGTATTAAGAATATTACTGGTATATATGTGCCTTTCTGGCTCTATGATTTAAATGGTCGTGGTGAAGTCAATGCAGATTGTACGATTGTTCACTCCTATGAGCGGGGTGACTATATTTATACGGAAACCAAGCATTTCAATGTGTATCGGAAGGTGGATTTAGATTACCTGAAAATACCAGTAGATGCGTCAGAGAAGATGAATGACCAGCTTATGGATAAACTAGAGCCATTTCATTTTAATGATTTGAAGGATTTCAAAACACCTTACCTTGCCGGATATCTGGCTGAAAAATATAACTATTCCAATCAGGAAATGTTTTCCCGTGCCAAAAGAAGAGCGGAGCAATATGTGAATGGCTACATACGCTCCAGCATTAATGGGTATACTTCAACCAACATCCGCAGCCAGTGGACGGATATTAAACAACGTAACGCTTATTATACCCTCCTGCCTGTCTGGATGATATGTTATGATTATAAAGATTCCGAGCATACTTTTGCAATGAACGGGCAGACCGGCAAAATCGTCGGTAAACCTCCCTTAAGCTGGTCCAAAATATTACTTTGGTTTGGCGGAATCAGCGGAAGTGTGTTTTTACTTCTCGAAATTATAAGTTTTCTGGGAGGTGTCTAAATGTACGAATTGATACGTTTTACACTTATTTTGTTGAACTTTGGAACCGCCAGTATAAAAGCAAGGGTAAAGAGGTCTTATGGAATGGTCTTCTTTTCATGCTTATTCCTGCTTTTAGCAGGATCATCCTTTTGCGCCAGCCGGAGTATTGTGCAAGCTGCTTCGGCCACTGAAGCTAGCGATCTTCCTTATCTTTATGACGATGCCAAGATATTAACTTCCACTCAGCAGGAGGATTTGGAAGCTTTTTGTAAAAATGTTTCTATTAAAAATTCAATTGATGTGTTTATTCTTACTGAACCAAAGCTAAAGGTTACTCGAAAAGAATATATAGAAGATTTTTACGATAAGCTTTATGATGAAAAGGGCATTACAGATGCCACTCTTGTTCTGATTAATATGGACCCTTCCAACCGTGGCATTGAACTACAGGGATATGGTCAATGTGAATTTAATCTAAGTGAGGACCGCATTGAGGTCATTCTCGATGCCATGATGCCCGACCTTGCTGATGGAAATTATTTTGATGCCCTTTCCGTTTACGTTGATAAAGTGGATTATTATATGAATACCTCTCCTACTACCTATTATCAGCATACGGAAGAAGATAACCGTGCATATGATAGTGATCTTACTAACGAGGACAATTATTACGTCACCCAGACTAAACAGAATTTCCTGGTCGTTACGGGAAGAAATTTACTTATTGCATTCGTAATCGGAGGTGTTGTTGTGGGAATTATGGCGTATAATTCCGGTGGCAAGAATACCACCTCCCCTGGCACCTATTTGTCCCCCCAGTCACGGGGCGTTATTGGCAGATGGGACCGATACCTTCATACTACTACTACAAAACACCGAAAACCACAGGATACCAACAATCACACTGGCGGTGGTGGCAGTTTCCATGCCGGTGGTGGTGTCTCTTCGGGAGGTCATTCTCATTCTGGTGGTGGGCGAAGTTTTTAGTTTCAATCATAATAATATCTGCGAATTTAACATGGGCGTTTCATTAATTAGTAATTGATTCTGTAGCAACTAAACCTATAATTAGATTTTATGGCAACTAAGCCTTAGTCAATTGGGTTTCACAGTAACTAAGCCTTAATTATTTAAATTTCATATAATTAGACTTTATAATCAGACTATAATAAATAAACAAGTTAGCTTAAGTACCATGTTCGTTTAAAATTTCATCTTTGGTACAACAGGCAAGAATGGAGGAATTTATGGGATTATTTTCAAACCAGTTTTCCAATGTAGTAGAATGGGAAGAATGGAATGACCAGATGATTTTCTGGAAATGGTCAAACCGTGAAGTTAAAAAAGGTAGCCGCCTGATTATTCGTCCCGGTCAGGATGCTATTTTCATGTTCAACGGCAAAATAGAGGGAATTTTCACTGATGATGGTGATTATGATATTGAGTCGCAAATCATTCCTTTCCTCTCCACTTTAAAAGGCTTCAAATTTGGCTTTAATAGTGGCATGCGGGCAGAGGTGCTCTTTGTAAATACCAAAGAATTTCTGGTAAAATGGGGAACCAAAGGTCCTATCAATATCCCGACACCTCAGCTTCCTGGCGGAATGCCTATCCGCGCCAACGGTACCTTTACTTTTAAGGTAAATGATTATATTACCCTGATTGATAAGATCGCTGGCTCAAAGCAACAGTATGCCGTTGAGGATATTAAACAAAGAATTACCTCCGTCCTTGACCAGCTGATGATGAAATGGATTTCCAAGGAAGGCAAGGATATGTTCAACCTCCAGGCAAATTCCTTTGAGATAGCCAAGGGTATTCGTTCTGATTTGGATATGGAGATTATAAATAATGGCCTTACTATAACAGGGTTTAATATTATAAGCTTTAATTATCCCGAAGATATCCAGAAGATGATTGATAAAAATGCATCTCACAGCATGATTGGTAATATGAACACCTATACTCAGGTTTCCATGGTAGACGGTATGAATTCCGGTAAAACTCAGGGTGGTGGTGCCGCTTCTGATATGGCTGGAATGATGATGGGCATGAAAATGGCCGATGAGATGATGAAAAATATGGATTCGAAACAAAACACCTCCACTTCAAATACGTCTTCGTCAGCTAAAAGCGGTGTCAGACCAAACTTCTGTCCTCAGTGCGGTACCAAGACCGGGGATGGCAACTTCTGCAGCAACTGCGGGCAAAAATTAATCTAGTATAAAAATTGCCATGTACATACCTTAATATAAGATTTGTACATGGCTTTTTTTAATCTTTATGTTTGCGATATTGCAGCGGAGACATTCCTATTTCCTTTTGAAAGCATTTACAGAAGGAGGATGAATCACGGAAGCCCGTGGAAAATCCAACCTCTGTCACACTGTATTTTGTATTCCGTAACATATCCCGTGCTGCCTCCATGCGGTAATTCATAATATACTGCTTAGGAGAGATTCCCCTGCTCTGCATAAAAATCCGATACAGGTATGTCCGATCAATTCCAACATATCTTGCTACATCATTGATATTAATGTCATAACAAAAATTTTCATTCATGTACACAATTGCCTTTTCCAAATACACCTTATCGTTGCTCTTCGCTCGTTTATTCTCGCTGCTTTCCAGGCAGGAAAGAATTAGATAAAAATATCCCAGCAGCTCCCTTTCCTCACAACCGGAGCTGTTAAAGATTTCTAACATTTGTCTCAAATATAACTCGTTTTTTTCTTTTCGTCTAATTTTGACTGCATTTCGAATTTCATCGAAATGATACTCTCCCAAAAGTGCTTCGGCTTCCTCACCCCCAAACGCAATCCAAAAATAACTCCATGGTTTCTTTTCGTCAGCTTCATAATGAATCATTTCTCCTGGATATGTCAAAAATGCTTCTCCTGCCTTAATTCGATAGGCACTGTCCTCACGTCTGCAAATTCCTTGTCCTTCCAAAATAAAATGAACCAGGTAATGAGAACGGGCCACTGGACCAAAAGAATCTCCGCCCTGGCAATCTTCATTCCCACAATAATAAATCTTCATTGCATACTCACCTTTCATCCTTTCATCTGGCACGCCAGATAACGCTCCCCACGACTTTTTCTTTCGTCGTATACTATTATATAATGCAAAAAGAAATTTAACAAGATACAGCAGAAACTACCATGGAAAAAAATGTAAAAATGAAGGTCTGTCCAATTAGCGAGAGGGGTAGTAGTAGAGGGTGGCTATGCGGGAGAATTAAAATCAAAAACAAACTGCCCAATGCGTGATAGCCCGGGCAGTTTGTTTCTGATTTGAGGTTTTTTACGTGATATTGCAATTATATCGATTAATTTATCGGGGAGATAACTCAATCTTAAACGGTGGATAAATCCCACTCTTCGTAAATCTTTGGCACGTCACTGATTAGACGTTTGGTGTATTCTGCCTGAGGAGTAAGGATTACTTCGTCGGCAGTGCCGTTTTCTACGAATTTGCCGTGCTCCATGATGTATACTTTGTCAGATACATAGTAAGCAAGACCAATGTCGTGGGTGATGAAGATGATGGTCATGTTGATCTCATCTCTTAATTTTAATAGCATGTCGAGAATGGTTGCTCGGGAGCAGGCATCGATCATGGAGGTCGGCTCGTCGGCTAGTAGAATCTTTGGTTTTAGAAGGAAGATACGGGCAATCATGAGACGCTGCATCTGTCCGCCTGATAACTCAAAGGGGTATTTATTGGTGAGTTCGGCAAATTTTAGATTTACGAAGCTGCAGGCTTCCGTCATCATTTCTACTTTTTTCTCGTATGAGAGGTTCTTACCACCTCTCATGTGAATGCAGTCAAGGAGTACAGAGTCGATTTTGTTAAACACGTTATAGGAGGAGAATGGATCTTGAAAAATCGCCTGAATTCCTTTCCAGTATTCTTTTTTCTTTTTGTGAGTGG
Organism: Acetivibrio sp.; assembly: GCA_031553075.1. Classification (GTDB taxonomy): domain Bacteria; phylum Bacillota; class Clostridia; order Lachnospirales; family Lachnospiraceae; genus DIGJ01. The sequence goes on along the minus strand of JAVBLX010000032.1, from coordinate 8,732 downwards.
AGATATCTCTTGCTTTTCCTTGGAATTGCACGTCTCCTTCGGTTACGCTGATAAGACCTAGCAACATCTTGGAAAGGGTGGTTTTTCCACTTCCGGATTCTCCAACGATGGAGATAATCTCTCCTTCTCTAAAATCAAAGTCTACACAATCTACAGCAACACATTTGGAATCACCAAATCCAAAAACTTTGGTTACTCCCGTTCCTTTGAGACATTCTGCTCTTTGATTAGTCATTGGCGTATACCTCCTTTAACTGATCTTGCGTCATGTAGCACCGATACATACGTCCTTCGGATGGAACTTTTGGTTCCTGACGATTTACTTTACATTCTGGTTTAGCATATTTGCAACGTTCTGCAAAACGGCAGCCATCTGGTGGTCTCTTTAAGTTTGGAGGTGTTCCCGGAATCGCGGCGAGTTTTACATCTCTGGTGCCTTCTTCTGGAACGATGATGGAACCCATCAGTCCTTTTGAGTATGGATGCAATGGATCAAATACCATTTCCTTTGCACTTCCTCTTTCCACGATCTGTCCTGCGTACATAACCATAATGTCGTCGGTTACGTTATAGAGAAGTGGAAGCTCGTGAGTAATGAAAATCATGGATTTGATAAAGCCTTTGTCCATTAAGTTCCGCATCATTTTAATAACCATTTTTTGAGAAGTTACGTCCAGTGCGGAGGATGGTTCATCGGCAATTAACACCTTCGGAGAGAGAATGGTTGAAATAGCAATAACCGTACGCTGTTTCATACCTCCTGACAATTCAACCGCATGTCTTCCCAATACTTCCTGAGGCAGACCCAGGATTTCAAATCTTTCTTTTGCCATGTCGAAGATATCCTGTTTGGATACGCTTGGATCATGGGCATGAATAACGTCTTCTACAAAACGTATTATTTTTTGGGTTGGATTAAGGGCATTCATAGCTGCCTGTGGAATATAGGCAACTTCATTTCCTAAAATATTTTTGCGCACATCATCTGGTTTCATTCCGGAAATATTGGTTCCATCAATGATAATGTCTCCGCTGATATAATGAAGGGGTGCAAAATAGTATCCCATCAAACTTAAGGCCAGTGTGGATTTACCACATCCTGATTCGCCGGCAATACCCAGTGATTTTCCTTCCTCAATGGTTAAGGAGACACCGTCTACCGAGTATACATCTTCCCTGAATCTTGTTATATATTTCGTTCTTAAATCTTTTACTTCCAGCATTATTTTTCCCATGACAGCCTCCCTAATCTCTTAACTGTGGATTAAATACCTGATCGAGACCAGTATTCATCAAGTTAAGTGAGAATGATATTAGTGCAATTGACAGGATAACCGGCAGGTATGCCCACCATGCACCGGATAACGGAGCTTTGTATGTCATAGCCCAGTTCATCATAAGTCCCAGTGTAGAAACTGTTGTGGTTGCAGGACCAAGTCCTAACATAGATAACTGTGCTTCCGCCAGAATACCGGAGGAAATCTGGAGAATCAATGCCATTACTACATAAGATGCAACATATGGCAGAATGTCTGTCAAAATAATCCGAGTCATACTGTGACCGGAAAGCTTTGATAAGTTAACGTGGTCACGGTTTCTTAAGGAAATTACCTGTGAACGAACGGAACGAGTGGTCCAGGTCCAGGAAGTAAGTCCGATGATAACCGCCACCATAACAATCCCTCGTGAGCTTGCTCCAATACTATAAGAAATTAAAATCAGGATAATAAAGGATGGGATAACGGTAAAAAGGTTGGTTACAAAGGTAATCATATCATCTACAACACCGCCTACATAGCCAGCCAGCAGTCCCAGGGTCAAACCGATCAAGGTTGCTATGGCTCCGGCTATCAGTCCGATCTTCAAGGAGGTTCCGATTGCCGATACCAGCTCGGTCAACACATCACGACCAAAGTTGTCAGTTCCCATGAGGAAGGTTCTCTGGTTCGGTATATCCTTGGTATTTACATAAGCATTAGAGCCAATGGATTTGTCCTGAGTAAAGGTTCCATCTTCGCCATATACGCCCGTGTACACATCTGTATTTTCCAGGATGCCGGCAATTTTAGTATCCAGACGTGAATAATATTTTTTCTTGGCGGCAATAAGTCCCTTCTGTGGATTTTTAGAATCATAATTGTCATGCCACAATTGTACCAGTCCAGCCGCATCTTCCACATCAATGTCAGCTTCGTTTAAGCCGGCAAATTTAACCAGCCATTCTTTCATGGATACTTTGTCTTCTGCTGCCAATGCCATGTTTAATTTATTTTCGGAAGTATCCAAATCCAGCTTATACACTTCGGCTTCCATACTATCCTGAACGGACACATAGGTTCCTGGCTTATAGAACAAACCACCTACCATTTCCAGCGGATCATATTTTACAAATATAGGGTAAAAAATGGCCGTTAACAGGATTGCTACAAACATTACAAACCCAATTACAAATTTAGGGGATTGAAATATTTGACGTAATTGATTTTTCATATTTTTTTCCTCCTAATCTTGTTGTGCTGCCTTGATTCTAGGGTCAATAACACCATATAGAATCTCTACAATCAGGTTTGCCAAAAGTACCATAACGGTAATAATCAAAGTACAGGCTGAAATCAGCGGGTAGTCACGACCCTTTACCGCCGCCAGGATTGTTGTACCAAGTCCCGGATAACTGAAGATAATTTCGGCTACTAACGCTCCACCAATCATGGTACCGATGGACATTGCCAAACCGGTAATCTGTGGGAGCATAGCGTTACGAAATACGTAACCTACGATTTTTCTATCTTTAATGCCGAGGAAACGGCTATATTTTACATAATCTGCATTTAATTCGTAAATAGACATGGAACGCATACCAATTGCCTGGCCACCAATGGTGATAAGAACAATAGACCAGAACGGTAGCTGATAGTGCAAGATAACTGAACTTACGAATTCCCAGCTTGAGTTTGGTATCAATTCAAATCCATATCCACCGCTGCTTGGAAACCATCCCAGATTAATGGAAAAGATAAAGAGCAGAATGGTTGCCATACCAAATGCTGGTATATTACTTACAAATAAGAAAAATGGGAGAATCGCTTTGTCGAATACTCCTTTTATGTATGCTGCCACCGCACCAAGGAGGTTTCCTAAGAACCACCCGACTATAATGGCCGGCAGCTGTAGACACACTGTCCACCAGACTGAGGACATAACGATATCCGTTACCGTTCTTGGATATTGGGTAAAGGAAACGCCGAAGTCTCCTTTAAATAGGTTTTTAACAAATAGTATAAACTGTTCCCCGATTGGTTTATTTACACCAAATTTTTCTGCATATTCTTCGATAACCTTCTGAATCGCAGTGCCATCGGTCATACCCTGAACCATTCTCCGGGAAATTGCCGACACCGGGTCACCCGGCATTAAACGCGGCAAAAGGAAGTTAAGAAAAACGGCAATTACTAAGGTAAGTAAATACCATAAAATTTTGCTGGTAAAATATTTTTTATAACCTTTCACGCTGCCACCTCATTTGCTTTCATCAGAGATGATATCAGCCGTGCTTCAGCAAGTGTGACGCTTCACACATGTAAATCACGGCCAATATCTTTACCACTTATTTTCTAAATTGCTCCGTTATTATACTATTGAACGTTTGTCAAATTGTATAATGCTGCAATTCCATAACCGTCAGTACATACTGTAGGAGGAATGTTGCTTCCATCATCCATCTGTGGGAATCCAGTCCATACAGATTCATTTACTGTGTGGAACAGGTCAGGTCTGTACATTAAGGAGAAGGAAGGAACTTCTGTCAGATAAATTTTGCTCAACTCGGTGTAGTATTCTTTTAATTTTGCAGTATCTGTCTCAGCTGGAATTAATGCTAAGAGTTCATCTGCTCTATCATTTGACCATCCACCATAGTTTCCACCCCAGTTAGGGCTGATGCTGTTCCAAGAACTTGACATAAGTGCATAGCTACGTCCCCAAGGATTGGAGATAGAAGCACCGGATGGGCTCCACATACAAATGTCAAATTTACGTGTTGTGAAATCATCATAATAGGTATTTGCATCTGGGAAGTAGGTTTCAATCTGAATACCAATTTCTTTTCCAGCTGCTGCTACGATTTCGAGAGATGCATTCCAGTCAGACCAGCCTTCTGGGCACTCTGCTTTGTAGGACAGGTTCTTTCCGTTAAATTCACGGATTCCGTCGCCATCGGTATCAACGATTCCAGCATCGTCTAAGACTTTGTTAGCGCCTGTAATATCTTTACCTGCAAACTGAACGTCTTTTAACTGACTGTGATCAACCAGTGCCTGCTCACCTGCTGTTGGGTTCATAACGGATCTTGGAACCTGTGCAAAGGTGTAGGACTGTCCGCTCATAGCGGTGTCAACGATCTGATCAAAGTCAACTGCCATAGCGATCGCTTTACGTACTGCAACCTGGTCTAAACCATTTACACTTACGTTAAACCAAGCGGTTGGCATAGTAGCACCTAACTGATAAGGAGCTTCGTCGATATAGGTAGAAACTGGTTTTCCACTTTCCCACATCTTCTGAACCTGAGAAATAAACTGCTGTGATACGTCTACTTCGCCTGCTGAGAAAGCTACGTCTCCAGCAGCATTATCTGCGAATAAGGTGTGTGCAATATATTTAGGTGCAGGAAGTTTGCCCCAAAGGGAAACGCCCCAATAATTGTCATCTCTTACGATAACTAATTTCTGATCGTCATCATAATATTTGGTATATGGTCCAGAATGTACGAAGTCATCCATTATGTCGTTCTTGAATGCTGTTTCGTCTCCGCCAGTTCTTTCTTCAACCTTCTGTAAGTAAGCGGTATTTAATACATAAACTTTAGGGATGTATTCTAATACTTTTAATGGGTTAACTGGTTTTCCATCTTTTAATTTAGAATAGAGAACTACAGTTGTTGCATCTTTTGCTTCGATTTTTTCGATGTATGGTGCATAGTCAGCGCCTGTGCTGGAATTGTATTTTACATGCATATCCCAAGTAAACTGAACATCGTTAGCGGTAACTGGTGTGCCATCGTTCCATTTTGCATCTGGATTCATGGTTACTGTTAATTCGGTCTGGTCTGCATTCCATGACCATTCTTTTCCTAATAATGGATAAAGCTGTCCGTCTACCATGTTGTATAAGAATAAGGTTTCATATACAAGTACACGAGACATATCTTTCTGTACGTTACCAAAGTTGTTGTTTGAGTTTGGTGAGAATGGGTTCCAGTCATTTACTTTACCCCATTGTAAACCGTTGAAGTATAAGGTTTCGTTTCTTGGTGTAGAACCAGGTGTGTCATCTGCTGGCTCTGCTGCTGGCTGATCATCAGCTGGAGCTGCATCATCAGCTGGAGCTTCTGCTACTGGATCTGGTGTCGCTGGGGTTTCTGCCTTCCCACCGCCACAACCAGCTAACATGGTGGTTGCCATGGCCAGAGTAACAAGCAGTGCTAAAAGTTTCTTTCCGCTTTTTTTCATTCTTAAACCCTCCTGTTTTGATTTAACATGATTTTGTAGGTACAATGCCTTTAACCCTCGCATTGGATATCCTTACATTGGTTATTATAATTGTTTTGCACAAAAAGAACAATGATTTTAGAAATTTTTGCACCCTTTTTGCTAATTTTGCACCTTTTAAAGTAAAAAAAGCGTAAAACGTTTCAACAATCACTAATCCTGCCAGATTTCATCTCCAAAGCCTCTTAAAAAGGTGCTGAGCTCCAGAGCCATTTGCTCGGCTTCCGGGGTACGGATGTGACCAGGGGTTCCTCTGCCATTCTCACTGTATAAAAAATGTACAATTTTGGGGTCACCCAGTTCTACACAGATTTTGCCGATGGCTCTGTCCCAAGCCGGGTGGTGGTTCAAAATGGTAGTTTTTAGTACAATAAGGGCCTTGGGATAGTGTTCTCTAAGTGCTTTCATCCACTGTTTGTAGTGGTTTTTCCAGTTTTGGGCGGTTTCACTGTTTGGGTCTTCTTTCATAAAATCAAGGGGGTGGGCATCATTTTGGCCGATGGCTACGACTACTACATGAGGGGTGTACTTTTTAAAGTCCCACTTGGTAATTGGACCCAAATTGGGGTTATATCTTATTTTATCGTATATATTTTCGATTCCAATGGTTTCTGGTTCATTAAAGTATCCAATACCGTCCAAAAGAGCAATTCCACCCTGAGCTACCAGGTTTACCCGGGCATTTAGCATTCGGGCGGTTATAGTAGCGTAGGAACAATAGGCATTCGAATATTCGCCATTGTGAACAGGGTCTTCTTTTTTGATATATTCCAGGGCCTCCGCTACTTCGCCAGTGGTGACGGAATCTCCATAGAATTCCATGCATTTTCTCTGGATTGGACCAGGTTTTACGATGTTTCCCCGCTCAGCTATTTCAAAGCCGAGAAAGGTAAATTCATGACAAGCCGCTTGTCTTTTGAAAACAAATACTTCGTGTTTCTTGTCTTCCAGGTTTTCTGCCAGAGATAAAATCACCTCCTCATTATGGTTGGGCAATAATATTTTATTCTGTTCTCCGTCTATGATATAGCCTAAGTAGTTTTCTTCGTAGGCATGGTTATTTTTCAAAGCAATGTGGAGGGAGGTTCCTTCGAAATTCATCTTGATGCCGCTGTAAGGAAATACAAATATTGGTTCCTCATAGTTTTCAAAGTCAATTCTTCCTGTGTATTGGAGATATTCGTGATCTGGTTTGATTCGTTTTCCCATTTTTTATATGTCCTTTCTTAATCCGAATTGGTTTATTATTTATAGTAGGTATTATTCAAATTGATTCAATATGCTTTTCTGTTAGTTTAGCAAATTTAATATAAAGACTCAACTTTTTAATGTGTATCATAAAATTTTCTTTTTAAGTATTTACAAAAGTATTTACAAAAGCATTTATAAAAGCATTTATAAAATGGGAATTTTTTACTTTCTAGTTTGGTGTGAATCTTATATAATATAGCTTATATATGACAGCTTGATTAAATTCGCACTGTTCGTAATAGAAACTTATAGGTTTTGTTTATAAGATAAACCATAAAAGATAAACCGTCCCTAGCTTGAGAATGATATAGTCCCTTTAAAGTAGACAATAACAGCGGCGTAAATCGCCAAAATGGAAATGGCTACCTCACTGCAATCTTTGTGTACTATCACCCTTTTAAAAAGAAAGAAAAGAATTAACATCCACAATATAAAACTACAAAACAAAGAAAGAAGGAAATTAAATGCAAAGACTTATGATAATTTTACATTTTTTTGTAGGAATTGGGGGTATGGTTGGAGGAACTGCGGCTTTAAGCACCCCCCATGCACCAATGGGAATTGATGCTGCTGAAATGTTAAAGCATTCCCCTTTTAACGATTTTTTAATACCCGGACTCTTGCTATTTGGGGTAATTGGGCTTGGGAATGTTCTATGTGGAATCCTCATGTTGCGTACGGTCAAATTCCAGTATCAAGCCAGTGGTATTGCTGGTGGGGCTTTAATGGTATGGATTATCGTGCAGTGTATCATGCTTCGGGCTGTTGTTGCCTTACATGTTATCTTTTTCCTAATTGGAGCATTACAGGCTGCATTAAGCGCCCATGTTTTATTCCAGCGAAATTTATTTCCATTTGATATTATTCGAAAAATATTTAGATTAAAGTAGTCCAGTACGACCAGAAGAGATTGGATGCCCAGAGAATATGTTGTTTATTAGTCCAGCAACAGTATTGTCGAATTTATTCCAAAACGGAATGTAAATCTAACTGATACCATTTACACAGTTAGATTTTACATTCCCCATCCTTTATTCCTGCCAATGATTATCTTTCAGATTCTGTAAATCCAGGCAAAAAAGGTTTTTATCCTTTAATCACGTGATACATTTAATACTTGCATTAAAGCTTCCTGTAACACTCGTGACACATTGATTCCAGCCTTCTCTGCCTCATAATTCAGCCAACTGGGAAGAGCAACATTTCTTCGAACGGTTTTATTATCCATCCTCCTTCGATACTCTGCAAAGTCCACGTCAACAAAAGTGCATAAGCCCATTGTATAGTCAAAAATGTCTGTATTTTCTTTCGCCTTTCTTATTGCTCCTTGCTGATTCGATGGTATGGGTAAATCTGTTCCACTGTCCTGAATATCAATTCCTTTTAAGCCGATTGCGTCCCTAGCCATTTCAATCGCATTCGCAAAGTCTTTTCCTTCTGTATATATTTCCAAGTCTGGCACATACACAAGAAAGTCTTCACCCATCTGGGCTATAAATGCTGGATATACTAGTTTCATTTTATACCGCTCCTTTCTCAGAACCATTTCCTTACTTTAGTCCCCACTTCTTAAGTATCTGTCTTGCTGTAATTTCATTAATTTCCTTATGCCGTGGAACCTGTTCTGTATCATGTCCTCTTTTATACGCGTCAGGTTCCCTCCATGCTCTTTAAAAACAAAACCAGCAGCTTAATTCTCTTTGCTTCATTAGTGTGTCTCCCCTTACTTGCATTATACACACTAACTACACAAAATTCAACAAGGTAAAAAAGATAAATTTGTGTTTGGTGGCTGAGAGGACGCTCCTTGGGGTAGACTTCGAACGCCTGAACCAGCGTCTTTCAAATCCCTTCGAGCGCCCACGCTCCACCCACTCCATTGAGCCTCTATGCGGGGAATTGTCTCGGGCAGTGGCCCTCCACAATACCCCAACT
>JAVBLX010000136.1:0-23017 GCA_031553075.1 Acetivibrio sp. | reverse complement strand
GTGAAAAATGCCGATATAAAAAAATAAGAGTGTAAATAACTGATTTACTCTCAAATTTGAAAACAGTAGCATACAGATAAAATCTATAATAGAATTAAAAGAAAGGAGAACAATATGGCAACAGATTGGTTAACTGCGAATGTAACAGACGGCATAGTGGAACAAACCGTTAGTGAAACCTCCAAGAAATCAAAGGGTGGTGAAATGGGAAAAGATGAGTTTTTGCAACTTCTGGTAGCCCAGATGAAATATCAGGACCCACTCCAACCGACGGATAATACTCAGTATGTATCACAGCTGGCAACCTTCTCTCAGTTAGAACAGATGCAGAACTTAAACCAGACAAATGTTAATAGTCAGGCGTTTGGACTGGTTGGAAAAGAAGTCATTATGAAAACGACCAGTTCAACCGGTGAGGTTACTTATAAGCAAGGCACAGTAGAATATGTGACAAAAAGTGGGGCAAAAGCATTTTTCTCTATTGAAGGCAGCCTGTATAATGTGGAAGATTTGTATTCCGTAGTAGGTGAGAACTATATCGCAAATCAAAAAGGACCTAAGGTGGATACGACCGAGCTTACTTATGACCATAGTAAACCAGAGGATGTGTCGTTTAAGATATCACTTGGTGAAGGCGATTATGAAGCATCTCAGCTGGCACTTTTTATTAACGGTCAGGTAGTATCATCCGATTATTTGGGCTTTGATCACGAGAGTAACACGGTAACCGTTAGCAACGAAGCATTTAAGGGATTAGAGGCAGGTACATATAAAGTAGCCGTTATGTTTGATGATATTAATACAACAACTTATACCGACAAGATTTCCCTGAAAATCAAAGGAGACAAACCAGTAGTAGTGGATCCGGAGGAAACGGAAAAAGACGAGGCGGATTCAACCGATAAAACAGATTCAACCGATGAGACAGATTCTACTGACGGAACAGATGATACGAAAGAGTAGTAAATCAGGAAAAAGAGGGTGAATAAAACCCAACTGAATCATAAGCCACAGATGGAAAGATGGAAAGTGGCATATCGTAACAATATGATTTAAACCACGTAGAAAAGGGCTTAGAGGTGAAGCGTATGAGCATTCAAAATAATTTTTCCTCTATCCAGCAGATGGTCGGACAGATAAATAATAGCCAGCCAGTAAAAAAGGCCGGAAACCTTCAATCCACAAAGCCATCGGGCAGCTTATCCTTTCAGGAAATTTTTCAACAAACAGCAGGAGCGAAGAATGAGGAAGGAACCACACCGCTGAAATTCTCCAAGCATGCCAATGAAAGACTCCAAAGCAGAAACATTGACTTATCACAGCATCAACTGGAACGCTTGGAAAGCGGAACACAAAGAGCAAGGGAAAAGGGAATCAATGAATCTCTGGTTATGGTAGATAACCTGGCATTCATAGTAAATGTAAAAAATAATACCGTGGTAACCGCCGTAAATGATACCGATCAAGGCGTGTTCACCAACATAGATGGAGCTGTTATCAGCTAAATCAGACAAGTAATATTCGCTGGACCTTTATGGAAGCGAAACAGCCTTCGAATGACAGAGAAGGCAAATGACTTAAATGCTTTGACTTTAAGGAGGTCAATTAATTATGATGAGATCATTATATTCTGGTGTATCAGGATTAAAAGTTCACCAGACCAAAATGGACGTTATTGGTAACAATATTGCCAATGTTAATACGGTAGGTTTTAAGGGTAGTAATGTAACCTTTTCCGACGTATTTTATCAGACCACGGCAACTGCCGCCGGACCAAATGGTGATACGGGATTAGCTGGACGAAATGCTGTACAGATTGGTCTTGGAGCAAACCTGGCTGCGATTTCTGCCAACATGACAGTCGCTGGTGGTTCACAGAGAACCGACAACCCATTTGATGTTATGATTAGTGGAGAGGGCTTCTTTGTAGTAAATAGAGGAGGCACCAACTATTTTACCAAGAGTGGTGCCTTTAAAGTGGATGCTGCTGGTACCCTTTGTACTTCCGAAGGTGCCAATGTAATGGGATGGCAGGTAGATAAAAATGGAAATGTTATTAAAGGGGCTGTTTCTCCTTTGAAGGTTATGTCTCCGGAGAATATGTATGCAGAGCCAGAAGCAACAACACAGGCATATATTTCAGGAAATATTGACCAAAATGATGCCCAGTTAAGCAGCGAGGGTGGATTCCCTGCCCAGGTAAGCTTTTATGATCAGCTAGGTAACAGTTACACGGCACAATTGACTGTAAAGCAACTATATGACACTGATAGTAAACCCGTGAATGGTCAATATTCTGTGAGTGTAAAAGATGTTGTTATGAAGATTAGTGATACAGAGGGACAGTCTATTTTTGCTACTAAGAAAATTGATGGTACCTATGCGAAAAGTGATTATGCAACCTTTACCTTTGGTGGAGTAAAGTATGAAGTTGATACGGTTAATGCACAATCAGGTGATGTTACGCTAAAAGTTACAGCAGATCCAAAAGCTGCTACTTTAGCTTTTAATCCATCCAATGGTAGCTTTAGTGGGATTTATGCTGCAACGGCTCCTACGGCTGAGCAAAAGGTTAGCAAAACGATAGATATTAATTTGTCAAAAGGAATGGGAGATGGATCAACCAATGCTAATGCTGGAAATCCATTCCCAACCGCAGGTATAACCGTTGACTTTTCAAGTATTACTCGTTATGCCACCAGTGGAACCTCCAAGCTGGAACCTACCAGAGGAAGTATGCCAACAGCGGGTGGTGTAGTAACAGGTGCAGGACTTCCGGTTGGTAATATGACTGGTATCAGTATTGATCCATCAGGTAAAATTTATGGTACCTATGACAACGGAACCAATAATCTATTAGGACAAATTGTAGTTGCTACCTTTGCTAACCCATCTGGTTTGGAAGCTGTGGGAGATCGTTTGTTTGCTCAAACCAAGAACTCAGGTGAATTTGACGGCGTAGGAGAAGATCCAACCCAAAGTGGTGGTGGATTTTCAACTGGTGTACTGGAAATGTCTAACGTGGACCTTTCAACTGAATTTACCAACATGATTACTACCCAGAGGGGATTCCAGGCAAACTCCAGAATTATTACCACTTCCGACACGTTATTGGAAGAGTTAATTAACCTGAAGCGTTAAGATTAGTCGGGAACGTTAAAATTACCTAAAAGGTAAGAGGGACTTAATACTTTGATTAGCCAAAGGTTAAACGTAGTGAATCATAATAGAAAACAGGATTTAAACGACTGAAAACAAGAGGTAAATTAAAGAAAAAGAAAAAAATATTGTAAAAAGAGATATTCCTTGCAGTAATTTGCTGTTTTGGGGATGTCTCTTTTTCGAAAAAGGAATATTATGTCACAATATGAAGAAAGTAGAAAAAAGTGGAATTAAAAGTCAGTTCTTGTAATATTATCACTAATTGTTTATAATGAGATATGAGTTACTTTTTCAGAAACATAGAGGACCAATGTGAATACATAGTTATTGATTTAAATCGGAAGGGAAGGCCATGATAGAAGTTACCAAAATGAATGGTTCAGTCATAACTGTAAATGCAGAATTAATAGAAATTGTGGAAGAAACCCCAGATACCGTAATTACTTTGACTTCGGGAAAGAAACTTCTTGTAAAAGAAAGTAGACAAGACATTAAAAATCTAGTAGTATTATACAGAAAAGACATATTTTATAACGAAAAATGACATAGGCGGTGGATGAATGGATATAGCATCTTTATTGGGGTTTGTAATCTGCTTTGTAATCTGTGTTTTTGGTATGATTTTCGGGAAGGAAAATATTTTAGGTGTATTAATGGGATTTGTGGATGGACCATCCGTTCTCATTACCCTTGGTGGAACCATGTCCTGTATGCTCATGCAATCCAAGGATATTGGTACATTGGTTAAGAATGTTTCCAGTTTTGGTCTGATTATGAAACTATTTCCCAGCAACGAAACCGAAACAATCCAAAACATTATTAATTTATCCAATGTTGCAAGAAAAGAAGGCTTGCTGGCATTGGAAGAAGCAGCAAATACCATCGATGATCCCTTTTTAAAAAAGGGAGTTTTGTTAATTGTAGACGGTACCGACCCGGAACTGGTTCGGAGCATTTTGGAGACTGAGCTCATGTGTATTGAAAACCGACATGGTGAGACCATTGGCTTCTGGGAATCCATGGGAGCTATGGGACCTGCCTGGGGGATGATTGGTACTCTGATTGGTTTGGTTAACATGTTAAAGGAATTAAGTGATATGGCATCGGTAGGGCCTAACATGGCGGTAGCATTGATTACTACCTTTTATGGTTCCCTGGTTGCAAACTGGATTTGTGCACCGGTGGCCAGTAAACTAAAAATGCAGAATTCAACCGAAATTATGGTAAAAGAGGTTATGGTGGAAGGTCTTCTGTCCATTCAAGCAGGAGAAAATCCACGAGTAATCGAAGAAAAATTAAAATCCTTCTTATCACCTTCCTTAAGAACCAAAATAGGAGAAGGAAGTGAGGATGGTGAGAGATAATGGCAAGAAAAAAGAAAGAACCAGAAGCAGCCGCCGGCGCACCAGCGTGGATGGCAACCTTTTCCGATTTGATGAACCTGCTTTTGTGTTTCTTTGTATTATTATTTGCATTTTCCAGCGTGGATGCAGAAAAGTTTGCAGCCATAGCTTCCTCTATGAGTAGCAGCTTTAGTGTTTTTTCTGGCGGAGCGCAGGCGATTGGGCAGGGAAGATTAATTTCTCAGGGAGCCAGTCAGCTGGAGGCTTATAGTGAATATTATAGTCAGATGGGAATACAGGCTGAAAAGTCAAGTGAATCCTCAGAAACTCCCGATGAGAATAGCAATCCAAGCGGAAGTGAAGGGGAAAACGGACCAGTGGATGAACAGTCCGTAATTGAAGAATATCTGGAAAAGCAACAGGAGTTACAAAAGGAACGGACAGAAGCCATGTATGAAGAGGTCATGGAGGCTGCCGAAAAGAATCAGATTGGGGATTCTTTGGAAGTTACGATGGATGATAATTACCAATACGTCCGTATCAATATGAGTGGAGCCATTCTCTTTGACCCCGGCAGTGATGAGATTAAAAAAGACGCAATGGAGATGGTAAGCAAGGTTGGCGACATATTGAAGCATTATGATAAATATATTATTAGAATTGAGGGACACACGGATAACATACCCATTAATAAAGGCAGGTTTGAAAGCAATATGTGGCTATCGACTGCCCGCGCTACGAAAGTATTCGAATATTTAACGGAAGAAAAGGGGATGAATCCCAAGAATTTGGAAGCTTCCGGACGAGGAGAATACGAACCGGTTGCGGACAATAAGGATGCTGCCGGAAGGGCTAAAAACAGACGTGTAGAAATTCGGATTTATTCTGATAAAGTAAAATAGTTCAAGAATAGAGTCAAGTAAGCTTAGAGATAGGAATAAAAGATAAAGGGAGTGGAGTTTATGAAAAAAAATATATTAACCGTTATGGTTTTGGCTCTTTGCCTGGCTAATCTGGCAATGATGGCACTTTTGCTTCTGACAGTAGTGCCTACTACAAAAAAGACGGATGCCCTGATTTCACAGGTTGCGGCGGTGATACAGCTGGAGCTGGTGGGATATGATGAAAATTCCACTAATGTAGCAGATACGGAGTCTTTTAAAATTGAAGAGAAATTAACCAAAAACCTCAAATTGGATGAATTGGATGGGGGCGGAACGAGTCATATGGCTCAATTAGATTATGTGAATCTTACCATCAACATAAAAAGTGAAAAATATGAAGAATTGCAGCCTCTTTTGGAAGGTCTTAAGCCCAATATTATGGATATCGTAGGAAGAATCATTTCCAGCTATACCTATAATGAAGCTTATGATGGGGACGGACAGGAACAGATTAAAAAGGATATATTAAGTGAACTCAGAAAATTGATTGGAGCTTCCGATTTTATAGTGGATGTCCAATTGGGAGGACTTGTTTTTATATAACACTATAAGTTGTCATTTAAATAAAAAAAATTCAATATCTTGTAATTTATTACTTTATCTTGTCTAAAAAGTATGGTATGATAGACAAGAGTGTATATAAAAAGTAAAAGGTGTTGTGAGGTGAGATGAATGGGCGATGTCTTATCGCAAAGTGAAATAGATAATTTGCTGGCGGCTCTTAACAGCGGAGAATTAGATGCAGATGAAATTAAAGACTCCGGCGAAAAGCAAGTAAAAAACTATGATTTTGCCCGGCCATCTAAATTTTCAAAAGAACATCTTCGTACATTGGAAATTATTTTTGAACATTATGGACGACTGCTATCCACCAACCTGCCAGCTTATTTGCGGAAAAATGTTCAGGTTGAGGTGATGAACTCAGAAGTAATTGCTTACTCCGAGTTTTCCAATGCATTGTCCAATCCAGTTCTTCTGGGGATTATTAATTTTTCTCCTCTGGAAGGAAATATCATTATGGAAATGGCCGATAACCTGGGCTATGCCATTGTTGACCGAATGCTGGGCGGAGGCGGAATGCCTCTTGAAAAAAGTAGAGATTTTACTGAAATTGAGTTGATTATAATACAAAGAGTATTAAATACCTGCACCAATCTGCTGATAGAGCCATGGCATAGTGTAGTTGAAATTAAACCAAGATTGGAGCGTATTGAGACAAACTCCCAGTTTGCACAGATTATTTCTCCAAGTGAGATGACATCCATTATTACCATGAATATTCGGATTGGTAATATTGAAGGGCTTATGAATGTGTGTATTCCCTATACCTGTGTCGAACCGGTGATTGATAAGCTGAATACCAAATACTGGTATTCCACCATGCAGGTGAAAGACGATGGTGTCTATAAGGATGCCATTGAAACCGTTATTCAGAAGGCCAAAATCCCAATCAAAGCAGTACTGGGAAAAAGTGCGATATCAGTCAATGATTTTATGAACATTCAGATCGGAGACATTATACGATTAAATACAAAGGTTGATGATGAATTGAATGTATTTGTAGGAAATATCCGGAAATTTACTGCGTTGCCAGGTGCATCTTCCGATACCTATGCAGTAAGAGTAACATCCGTGATAAGGGAGGAGACGTAAAATGGATGGAATGCTATCCCAAGAAGAAATTAATGCCTTGTTAAGTGGCATGGGCGATGATATGTCAGGCGATTCCAGTGATTCCAGCAGTGGCCTCCTACTTACACCGGAGGAAAAAGATGCAGTAGGTGAAATATCCAATATCTGCATGGGAACAGCAGCAACAACTTTATCCACACTCTTAAATAATCGGGTTGTTATTACCACACCTGAGGTAGAGGAGTCAACGTTAGAAGGAATATCCGGTCAATATGATCGACCATGTGTATTTGTACAGATTTCATATGTAGCAGGTTTAGATGGGAAAAATGTTCTGATATTAAAAGAATCAGATGTTAAAATAATTACAGATTTGATGATGGGTGGAGATGGCAGTACTATTCCAGAGGAGCTCACAGATCTTCACTTAAGTGCTATTAGTGAAGCGATGAATCAGATGATGGGTTCTGCGTCCACCTCACTTTCCTCCATGTTGGAGAAAAAGGTAGATATCAGCCCACCGATTGCCAGTGTAATTGATTTTAATGATTCCCTGCAGGAAGATTTATCTTCCTTTTTATCTGGAAGCTTTGTACAGGTCAAATTCCGTATGGAAATCGGAGACTTGATTGATAGTCAGATTATGCAGCTTTATCCTTATGATTTTGCCAAGGATTTATATAAAAAGTTTGCCGGCGATGACGGCGACTCGGTACCAATCGACCAGGTAGGCGTTCCAGTGAGTCCGGCTTCGGCTCCAAGCCCTGCCCCAGTGCCAGCGGTTGATATGCAGCAGCCTATGATGGGTCAGCCAATGATGCAACAGCCGATGATGCAACAACCAATGATGCAACAACCAATGATGCAGCAGCAAATGATGATGCAGCAACCAATGATGGGTCAACCAATGATGGGTCAGATGCCATATCCCATGGGAATGCCTATGGGAGATGTGAATGTACAGCCTGTTCAGTTCCAGACCTTCAATGGTGCAATTAATCCATTAACGCAGCAGGAGAACATTGATTTGATTATGGATGTTCCTTTGGAGGTTACGGTCGAGCTTGGTAGAACTAATAAGTCCATCAAAGAAATACTGGAGTTTTCACCAGGAACCATTATTGAACTCAATAAGCTGGCCGGTGAACCCATTGATGTATTGGTAAATGGCAAATTTGTAGCTAAGGGTGAAGTAGTAGTTATCGAAGAAAGTTTCGGTATTCGAGTTACCGAAATTATCAGATAATTAAAAAGATAGGAGAGAAAGTATATGGCAAAGAATATTTTGATTTGTGATGATGCAGCTTTTATGAGAATGATGATTAAGGACATTCTGACCAAGAATGGCTATAATATTGCAGGAGAGGCTGAAAATGGTTTGAAGGCAGTTGAAAAGTATAACGAAACAAAACCGGATTTGGTGATGATGGATATCACAATGCCTGAAATGGATGGAATTCAAGCGCTCAAAAAAATCAAAGAGGCAGATGCAGGTGCAACTGTAATTATGTGTTCAGCCATGGGCCAGCAGGCAATGGTTATTGAGTCCATTCAGTCTGGAGCAAAGGATTTCATCGTTAAGCCATTCCAGGCAGACCGAGTATTGGAAGCTGTAAAAAAAGCGATAGGTTAATATGTTTAGCGCTTCAGGACTATCCACATTAGAAAGCGTTTTAAATCTTGTTGGTTTGATTATTGTATTTTTGCTGATTTTAGCAGCAGCTTATTTTTTAACCCGTTGGCTGGGGAAAACCAATTTTTTACAAAAAACAGACGGAAACATTGTGCTGATAGAATCTTATCGGATTAACCAAACATGTTCTATTTTAATTGTCAAAATTGGTGTAAAATATTTTGCCATTGGTGTATCTAAGGACCATATGGAGTTTATGACAGAACTTGAGGAAGAGAACCTGAATCTGGAGCCTTTGGAAGGAAGAAAGATGGGAACCGGAATTGAGTTTAAGGATGTATTTGAAAAAATAAGAAACCGACATATGGATAAGTAAGTGATGATGAGTGATAAGCATCTGTTTGCGTGCAACGAATGCATGCAGACAGGAGCGAGAGTAAATATATATACATAAGTAAAGGTTGGTAATCATGAAAATACGTATTCAAAATAGACAAAGAATAGAGGGGAAATTTCTAAGTCTGTTGGTGTTAACGTGTTTATTAACCTTTATTTCTGCTGTCCCCGTTTATGCAACTTCAACAGATGGGAATAATGAGATATCCGATGTTATTGACACGACTGCAGACCCAGATAATACAGATGGTCAAACGGCACAGGATGCACCGGTTCGAGAACCATCACAAACAACCAAAGATGATGGGAATTTTCAGTTAAATATATCTTCCAATGCAGGAAGCGCCAGTTTATCTGCAACCTTGCAGATTTTACTGATGATGACGATTCTTTCGATTGCACCATCGATTCTTTTGATGATGACATCTTTTACCAGAATTATCATTGTATTGCATTTTACACGTTCTGCATTGGGAACACAGACAACGCCTCCTAACCAGGTTCTGATTGGATTAGCGTTGTTCTTGACATTTTTTATTATGTCACCTGTTTTCAGTCAGGTAAATGAAAATGCAATTAAACCTTTGTCAGAAGGTACCATTTCCCAAGAACAGGCGATTGATGCCGGCTTGAAGCCAATTCGGGAGTTTATGTTTGCTCAGACCAATGCGAAGGACATTAAGTTGTTTAATGAGATAGCCGGGATTTCCGATGAGGTGTACACACCCGATGATATTCCAACTACCATATTGATTCCATCATTTATGATTAGTGAATTACGAGATGCGTTTACCATGGGCTTTTTGATTTATCTGCCCTTTATTATAATTGACATGGTTGTGGCATCTACCCTGATGTCCATGGGGATGATGATGCTGCCGCCTACAACCATATCCATGCCGTTTAAGATTCTGCTTTTTGTAATGGCAGATGGGTGGAATTTGATTATTGGAGAGGTTGTCAAGACCTTTTATGCCAGGTAGTAAGGAGGGATTATTATGACAGAAGGACAGGTTTTGGATGTAGCAAGACAGACTGTCTGGCTTATTATCAAGTGCTCCATGCCATTGCTTTTGGTATCATTGGTAGTGGGTCTGTTAATTAGTATATTTCAGACGGTTACATCCATACAAGAGCAAACCCTTACTTTTGTACCAAAGCTTTTAATTATCTTCCTTATGATTATGCTAATAGGAAACTGGCTGATGAAAGAAATGGCAGGTTTTTTAGAAATACTGGTAAAGGATTTCAGCCGTTTTATCACATAGCACACAACAGAGGATGAATGATTTGGATATGCAAAGGAATGCGCAGGTGGGAGTATTATGAGTTTTACCGTAGAAAATCTGGAATTTTATATACTAATCATTATTCGCATATCTGGTTTTGTTACCGTGGCCCCTTTTTTTAGTATGACTGGCGTACCCAACAGGGTAAAGGCTGGACTGGCTGTGTTCTTAGGTATATTAACGGCCAACATGCTGAGTTATACACCTCTGGAATATCAAGGAACAATTGGATTTGGTCTGCTGGTTGTGAAAGAAATGCTGGCAGGAGTAATTCTTGGATATATGGCAAGTATTTGCCGATATATTATAAATTTTGCCGGTGAAATTATCGATATGGAGATTGGTTTTTCCATGGCCAGTTCCTTTGATCCATCAACGAATACACAGGTTACGGTAACCGGAAATTATTATTCCTATATGATTATGTTTTTTCTTTTAGTAACCGATATGCATTACTACCTGTTAAGTGCCATTTTGGATTCCTTTAAGCTGGTACCTGTTGGTTCTGTTTTGCTGGATGGCAATATGTATGTGATAATGCTTCAGTTTATCGTTGATTATTTTATTATCGGATTTCGGATTGTGTTGCCATTTTTTGCAGCCTCACTGATGGCCAATGTTGTCCTTGGAGTCATGGCAAAGATTGCTCCCCAGATGAACATGTTTGCAGTTGGTATGCAGATAAAAGTAATTATTGGACTTTTTGTTTTATTAATCGTTGTAGGTACCTTGCCAACTGTTTCGGATTTTATTTTCAGTGAAATGCGTGATTTGACCCATGAAATCATGCAGGTAATGATGCCTTCTTCATAAGGAGCCGGATGATAAGTGAGAGATGTGCCAATGGAATTATTAAGATATAACCTCCAGTACTTTGCGGATGGTCCCGGAGGTGAAAAAACAGAAGATGCGACCTCCAAAAAGCTTGATGATGCCAGAAAAGAAGGGCAGGTAGCCAAGAGTCAGGATTTACTCGTTGCAGCAGAGCTTTTAACTACTTTTTTGATTTTAAAAATGTTTGTTGGATATATAGGAGAACGTTTTTTATCCATTTTTCGTGGCTATTATGGAATGACATCGACGTTGCTGGGCGACCAGTTTACTTATAATACGGCGCATGAGATTACAAAGCTTTCGATCGGACATATTTTGCTCATCGGAGCGCCTGTTTATTTAGCTTCGATCGTAGTAGCGATTGTTGTAAATATTTTTCAGGTAAAGTGGAAGCCAACCTTGAAGCCACTGATGCCCAAATTTAATAAATTAAATCCCATATCTGGATTTAAAAAAATATTTTCCAAGGATAAAGTTATGGAGTTGATAAAATCCATAGCAAAAATCGGCGTTATAGCTTACGTGGTGTATAATGCATTAGGGGATCAATGGGGGCTGTTACTTAATCTTTATGATTTGGGTCTATTTGATGCCATAGCCTTAATTGGCGAAACAATAATTGATTTAGGAATGAAAATTAGTTTTTTCTTTTTGGCGCTTGGTATTTTTGACTTATGGTATCAGAATCGAAAATTTAAGAATGATATGAAGATGTCCAAACAGGAAGTAAAAGATGAGTATAAGCAAAGTGAAGGAGATCCTCATATCAAAGGAAAAATCCGCCAGAAAATGCGTGAGGTATCCCAAAGAAGAATGATGCAGGATTTGCCTGCTGCAGATGTCGTCATCACAAACCCAACCCATTTGGCGGTTGCTATTAAATACGACCGTGACTCGGCTGTGGCACCAATTGTAATCGCTAAAGGGGCCGATTATCTGGCTCAGAAAATCAAGGAAGCAGCCAGAGAGCATAATATTGAAATCGTAGAAAACAAACCATTGGCCAGAATGATCTTCTATAATGTAGAGATAGGAGATGAGATTCCACCGGAGCTGTATCAGATGGTGGCCGAGATTCTGGCATATGTTTATGGTATAAAAGGAAAATTATAAACTTTTGATAGTCTAAAGAAAAGGAAGGAGAAATAAAGATGAAGAAGACCGATGCTGTACTGGGTATTTATCTTATGCTTGCTATTGTTTTCTTTATTATTCCAATACCCAGTTTTCTTTTGGATCTATTACTTGCATTAAATATTGCAGTTGCCATGATTATTCTTTTCACGGCTTTATTTTCTCGCGAAGCCCTTGATATGTCTAGTTTCCCGACCTTGCTTTTGTTTACTACAATTTTCCGGATTTCACTTAATATATCTACCACAAAGTTGGTTTTACTTACTGGTGAACCAGGAAACGTTGTTACTACTTTTGGTGAGTTTGTTGGTGGTGGTAACTTGATTGTTGGCGGTATTGTATTTATTATCTTAATACTGATTCAGTTTCTGGTTATCAACAAAGGGTCTGAACGTGTAGCAGAGGTTACGGCTCGTTTTACTTTGGATGCTATGCCAGGTAAACAGATGGCTATCGATGCTGACCTAAACGCTGGTTCCATTACAGATGAAGAAGCAAGACTACGGCGTCAAAAGATACAAGATGAATCCACCTTCTTCGGTGCTATGGATGGTGCTACCAAGTACGTAAAAGGAGATGCTACTGCTGGTCTAATAATCACCGTTATCAACTTTGCCGGTGGTCTTGCTATGGGTATTATCTATATGGATATGGAAGCCATGGAAGCACTGGAGAAGTTTGCGATCTTAACCATTGGTGACGGTCTGGTAAGTCAGATTCCTTCTATTATGATATCATTGGCAACCGGTATTCTGGTAACCAAGGTGTCTAAGGAAGCCGATCTTGGGGATATCCTGGTTAAGCAGCTGTTTTCCATTCCTAAGGTTTTATATATGGTTGGAGGCGCCATGATTGCCCTGGGCCTTTTTACTACATTAAACAAGTTAATTTTCTGTGTCTACGGAGCTATATTTATTATGACCGGAAGAATGATTGCCAGCAAAATGGAAGTGGATGAAATCGAGTCGGAGGTCAACGAGGAGGAATCAGCGGCAGAAGAGATTCGAAAGCCGGAAAACGTTACGTCTCTTCTTCAGGTGGACCCAATCGAGCTGGAATTTGGTTATGGTATTATTCCTCTTGCTGACGTAAATCAGGGAGGTGACCTTCTTGACCGTGTTGTTATGATTCGAAGGCAGATTGCCCTGGAGTTAGGCTGTGTCGTACCAATGATTCGTTTGCGGGATAATATTCAGCTGAATCCAAACCAGTATCTGATTAAGATTAAGGGCGTACCAGTTAGTGAAGGGGAAATTCTCTTTGACCATTATATGGCCATGAATCCAGGATATGTAGAGGAAGAAATCACAGGAATTCCTACCTTTGAGCCATCCTTCCACTTACCAGCCATCTGGATCACAGAGAGTCAGAGAGAGCGAGCAGAATCCATGGGATATACGGTCGTTGACCCACCGTCGATTATAGCGACCCATTTGACCGAAGTTGTTCGGAACCATCTGGATGAGTTGATGACAAGACAGGATGTCCAGAACCTGATTGATAATGTAAAGGATGCCAATGAAACTCTGGTGGCCGAGTTAGTGCCTAAAGTTCTTAGTGTGGGTGAGGTTCAGAAGGTATTACAAAACCTTTTGCGTGAAGGAATCTCTATCCGGGATTTGATTACTATTTTTGAGACACTGGCCGATTTTGCCCCTAGTACAAGAGACACCGATGTTTTGACCGAATATGCAAGACAGAGTCTCAAACGGGCTATTTCTAATAAGTATTTTCCACCAAGTGAAACAACAAGTGTGGTGACCTTAGATCCTAAAATTGAGCAGGAGATTATGGGCTCGGTAAAACAGACCGAACAGGGTGCATATTTAACCTTAGATCCGGATACGACCCAGGGAATTATTTCTTCCGTGCAGGAAGAGGTTTCCAAGCTGGAGAATCTGGGGAAGAATCCAATCGTGATTACATCTCCGATTGTCCGAATGTACTTTAAGAAGTTAACTTCTGATTATTTTAGAGACTTAATTGTAATATCATATAATGAGATTGAGTCTAATGTTGAATTACAATCAGTTGGGATGGTGACGATTTAATGATAATTAAAAAATTTCAGGCCGGAACGGAAACCGAAGCCATTATTCTTGCAAAAGAAGAGCTTGGAAAAGATGCGGTTGTAATGAATATTAAGACAATCAAACCAAAGGGCTTTTATCGAATATTTAAAAAGCCAACGGTGGAGATTACTGCAGCAGTAGATGATAATGTGTCCTATGATAACGGAGACCGAATTATTTCTGAGATCCAGCGACTCAAAAAGCAGGAAGAGTTATCAAAGCCAGAAGCGGCCGCTGCTCAGAAGGCTCATAATCCCAATATAATCTCTGAGCCAGTGAAGAAACCAGAGAAAGAAGAATCTGCCATTGAACAAAAGCTTAATGATCTGCAGCTCCTGTTGGAAAAGCAGATATTAGCCAAAGAGGCGGAAGAAAAAAAGGAAGAGACTACGGAAGAAGATGAAACCAATATTGCATGTATCCAGCTGATCTATAATCAACTCATTAACAATGAGGTAGATGAAAAGTATGCAAATCAAATTATTGGGGAAATCGAAAAAAATATAAAGAAAGATGCTTCTGTTGATAATGTATTGTCCAATATATATCAAAAGATTATCTTAAAAATCGGTCAGACCAAAACCATTGAGTTAGGAGAAGACCAGCCTAAGTATATTTTTTTTGTAGGACCAACAGGAGTAGGGAAAACAACTACTATCGCAAAAATTGCATCCAGTCTGGCATTAAAGCAGAAAGCCAAGGTTGCCCTTATTACATCAGATACTTATCGAATTGCCGCAGTGGAGCAGTTAAAGACTTACGCTAATATTTTGGGAGTACCTCTAAAGGTGGTCTATAATAGTGAAGAAATGGAAGGGGTCCAGAAAGACCTTTTGGAGTTTGACTTGGTTCTGGTGGACACAGCAGGACGTTCACACCAGAATCCAGACCAGAAAAAGGATATTGCTCAGTTGCTGGAAGCAATACCGGAAAAGGAACGAGAAGTATATCTTGTTTTAAGTGCCACAACCAAGTATCGTGATTTGATAAAGATTGCCGAAACATACCGCGAGTTTGTAAAGTATAACCTGATTTTTACAAAGCTGGATGAAACGTCCTGCATCGGGAATATCTTTAACATAAAAATGCTTACCGGTGCCCCACTTTCCTATACTACATGGGGGCAGAATGTACCAGATGATATTGGCAAAATCAATGCACAGAGCATTGCGAAAAAATTGTTGGGAGGCAATGATTAATGGATCAGGCAACACAATTAAGAAACATAATTAAAAGTAATCAGAGCCAACCACGCCCTGTTGCCAGAGTAATTACCGTAACCAGTGGAAAAGGTGGAGTTGGCAAATCCAGTATTTCAGTGAATTTGGCCATTCAACTACAGAAAATGGGGAATCGGGTGGTGATTCTGGATGCTGATTTTGGCTTGGCCAATATTGAAGTTATGCTGGGAATCCGTCCGGTATATAATTTGGCGGATTTAATTTTTAAAGGGAAGGATTTACGGGATATTATTACAACCGGTCCCGAGGGAATTGGATTTATTTCTGGTGGCTCTGGAATTCAGGAACCTACCAATCTTACCAAAGAACAGATTATCCGCTTGTCCCAATCACTTTATACATTAGATGAAATTGTAGATGTGATTATCATAGACACAGGAGCAGGTATTGCTGATTCCGTATTGGAATTTGTTGCTGCCAGTTCAGAAGTATTACTGGTAGTTACGCCCGAACCTACCTCTATTACGGATGCCTATGCATTACTCAAAACATTAAATAAAAAGACCGATTTTCTGGCAGAGGATACGATTATTAAAATGATTGCCAATCGGGTTTCTACACCGGAAGAAGGAAAAGAGATTTTTGATAAAGTGAGTGTGGTAGTGAATAAATTTTTAAACATTCAAGTCCAGTTTTTGGGAGCAATTCCCTTGGATAATTATTTGTCTAAGGCAGTTATTCAGCAGAAACCAGTCACCTTAGGATTTCCTAATGCTGTATCATCAAAGGCCTTGACAGAGCTTGCAACCATGATAAATTATAACTCAGTGATGGAACAGAGGAGTAAAAAGGGAATTAATCAGTTGTTTGCCAATCTAATCCGGTCCAAGATTTCAAAATAGGATGAAGAGAATATTGGAGGTGAAAGGAATTGATATCAGAGGTAGTGACGCCTGGTGACCGAATGGAATTAATTCGGTTAACCAACAGCTTTGGGGAAGATGTAGAAATAAAACAGTTTAACAGCAAGGTATTGGATTTGTTAGATGAGGAGACCGCTAAAATTTCCATGCCAATGGAAAATACCCGTATTATTCCTCTGGAGATAGGGGAAAAGTACCGCTTTTGTTTTTATACAGGAAGAGGTCTCTACCACTGCAAAGGTGAAGTGATAGAGCGTTATCGGGAAGAACTGGTTCCGGTTCTGATTGTAAGGTTTGACTCAGAGCTGGAAAAATTTCAGAGAAGACAATATTATCGCTTAGAATATATTATGGATATACAGTATCATGTTATTAGTCGGGAAGAAGATATTTATGAAAAGCGCCTGATTGAGAATCAGTTTAACTCCCTGGAGGAGCAGGAGCTTTGTCAAAAAGCTTATGATTTAGCAAGGAATAAATGGAATCTTGCTACCATTGTAGATATTAGTGGTGGTGGCTGTAAGTTTAACTCCAATTTCAAACATGAAAAGGGACAGAAGATTACCTTGCAGATTCAATATTCACTCCAGGAAAAGAGAGTGAAGTGTAAATATTTAGCTAGAGTTATTTTCAGCGAAGAAATTGAGCGAAAAAAGGGATGGTTTGAACATCGGGTTGAATTTATAGACATTAATATTGATGAAAGAGAAACATTAATTAAGTTTATATTTGAAGAAGAGCGAAAAATCAGACGAAAAGAAAGGGGATTAAGCTAATGAAAAAAAATATTTTAATTGTTGATGACTCTGCACTTATAAGAAGGGTGATGTCTGATATAATAGCTTCAGATGAAAGATTTCATGTAGCCGACATGGCGAATAATGGAGTTGATGCACTCGACTTGCTAATTATGAACAAAGGCAAGTACGATGCCATTCTATTAGACATTAACATGCCTAAGATGTCCGGCCTTGAACTTTTAGAACAACTTAATAAACACGGCATTAAGCATACCACAATTGTGGTTAGTACATTAGCCAAAGAAGGTGCAGCAGAAACCATCCGGGCTTTAGAACTTGGAGCATTTGATTTTGTAACCAAGCCAAATTCTTTCCTGGACGCCAAGAGTGAATCTTTTCAGGAGACAATCATTCGCCGTCTTTGCTGGGCATTTAATTTCGAAGATAAAATTGGAGCCCAGATTTTAAAGAGAGAAGAAAAGACAGCAGTTGTGACACCGCCTGTCAGGGTTTCCAATAAGGTAGTGAAGGGAAGCAAGTTAATTGCACTTGCATGCTCTACCGGTGGACCTAAGGCGCTGCAAGATGTAATTCCTTATCTTCCGGCTAATCTTGATGCCCCAGTTGTACTGGTTCAGCATATGCCGGTAGGCTTTACCAATTCATTAGCAATAAGACTGGATGAACTTAGTAAAGTAACCGTAAAGGAAGCAGCGACTGGAGATATTCTCCAAAAGGGAGTTGTATATATTGCCAAAGGCGGTTCCCAAATGCGTATCGAAAAAGCTCCAGGCGGAGCTTATAAGATTCAATTGACGGATGAGCCAGCCAGAGGTGGTTTAAAACCTTGTGCAGATATTATGTATGAATCATTGTTAGCATCTGACTTTGAGCAGATTACCTGTGTGGTATTAACCGGCATGGGTGCAGATGGAACCAAAGGAATTACTCAACTGAAAAACCAAAAAAATATTTATGTAATTGGTCAGGACAAAGAGACTTGTACCGTATACGGTATGCCAAAAGTATTATTTGAAGCAGGATTAACCAATGAAGTTGTACCGCTTAAAAAGGTGCCTGAGACCATTACACGGAACGTGGGGGTGCGCTAAATGGACGTAAGTCAATACCTAGAGATTTTTATTGAGGAAACGAAAGAACACTTACAGGAACTGAATGAACAGCTGCTGATTCTGGAAAGTGAACCGGAAAATGAAAATACCATTAATGAAATCTTCCGAGCTGCCCATTCTTTAAAAGGAATGGCCGGAACCATGGGTTACAAGAGAATGCAGAAGATGACTCATAACATGGAGAATGCATTTTCTGAAATCCGTACCGGGAAAATAAAAGTTCAGTCGGAATTAGTAGATGTTTTATTCCGCGGACTGGATGCCTTGGAGTCCTATCTGGAGGCAATTCAGACAACGGCAGATGAAGGCGGAGAAGATTATGATGATATCGTTAACTTCTTAAATGATTATGTGGAATCGGGCGGTGGAAAGAGTGCACCGGATGAAGGAATTGGTTCTGCAAAAGAAAGCTATATGGAGGGATCCGATAATATGGCAAAATATAAGCACATTGATTTCCAGGAGCATGAGATTACTGCAATTCAAAGAGCAGAAAATGAAGGTAAAAATGTGTTTGGATTAACTGTATTTATTCAGGAAAACTGTGTATTAAAGGCAGCCAGAGCATTTTTAGTATTTAAGGCATTAGAAGAATTGGGAGAGGTGGCAGTATCTTCTCCAGGTGTGCAGGATATAGAAGACGAGCATTTTGATTTTGACTTTAGTGTTATCTTGATTTCCAGTTCATCTATGGATCAAGTAAAGAACAGCGTTTTAAATGTATCAGAAATTAAAGCAGTGGAAATTGGAACCCTTGATTTGAATGATGTTGAAGAATATACAACATTAGAAGATGAGGAGGAGGAAGAGATGCAACCAACACAGGCAACTCAGGCTCAGGCAGCAACAGCCGTTCAGGCAGCGCCTGCAAAAGCAGCTCAGCCAGCCGCAAAGAAAGCAACCGCAGCAGCGCAACCGGCAGCAAAACCAGTTGTTAACCGTTCTGTAAGAGTTGATATTGAAAAATTAGATGTGCTGATGAATTTGGTAAGTGAGCTTATTATTGCCAAAAATGGATTGGTTTCCATTGGTGCCAATGAAGATTCGACCAAAGATGGAGCTGCATTTAATGAGCAGATTGAATATCTGGAGCGAGTTACAACCAATCTGCATGAATCTGTTATGAAGGTTCGTATGATGCCGATTGAATCCGTTGTTAACAAATTCCCACGTATGATTCGCGACCTGTCTAAGAAATTAGGCAAGAAAATGAATTTATACATGACGGGTGAAGATACAGAATTAGACCGTACTGTAATCGACGAAATTGGTGATCCATTACAGCATCTGCTTCGTAATGCAGCAGACCATGGTCTGGAAACCAATGAAGAAAGAATTGCCTTGGGAAAACCAGAAGAAGGATCCATTTATCTGGATGCTTACCAGGACGGTAACAACGTTGTCATCGAGGTTCGGGACAATGGTAAAGGTCTTGATGTTGAACAGATAAAGCAAAAAGCAATCAGCAGAGGTACGATTACAGCCGATCAGGCTGAGTCTATGACCTCCAAGGATATTATTGATTTACTGTTCTTACCTGGATTCTCTACCGCAGAAAAGATTTCCGATGTTTCCGGAAGAGGTGTAGGACTTGACGTTGTTAAGACCAACATTGAAAAACTGGGTGGAGATATTGAATGCCATACTACATTGGGAGAAGGAAGCAGCTTTGTAATCCGCCTGCCACTTACTCTTGCTATTATTCAGGCTCTTATGGTTGAACTTGGTGATGAAAAATATGCGATTCCGCTTGGATGCATTCAGACGATTGAAGATGTTCCTTGCTCCGAAATCGAATATGTTCAGACCAAAGAAGTAATCAATCTGAGAGGTTCTGTAATCCCATTAATCCGTCTGGATGAAGTACTGGATGTAGAGCCAAGAGAAGGCGAACCAGAAAGTCTTACCGTAGTTATTGTTTCTAAGGGTGAGAAGTTAGCCGGACTGGTTGTAGATAATCTCATAGGCCAATTGGAAATCGTTATCAAATCAATTGGTAAGTACATTAATAACAATAAAGTGATTAGTGGAGCAGCAATTCTTGGTGATGGTGAAGTTGCATTAATCATTGATGCAAATACATTAGTTTAGGGGGTATGCGTAGTGGCTGAAGCAAAAGGTGTGACAACATTGGATTCAAAACAGTACATCTGTGTAAAATTAGGAACTGAGCAATATGGTATTGATATTCAGTATGTGGACAACATTGTCAGAATGCAGAAGATTACACGTGTTCCAAAGGCACAGCGTTATTTTAAAGGTGTTATCAATTTACGTGGTGAAATCGTTCCGGTTATGAGTTTGCGGTTGAAATTTGATTTAGAAGCAGACAAGTATACCAATGCAACCAGAATTATTATCATTAAGCTGGAATCACAAGCTTCCGTTGGGCTTATTGTAGATGAAGTAAAAGAGGTTGTAACATTGGATGAAAGCTGCATTGATAAGCCAACCTATAGTGCTGTCGATTCCAAATCACAATACATTAGCGGAATTGGTAAACCGGGAGAAGGCTTAATTTCATTACTGAATATTGCAGAAGTAATTATTGAAAAGGAAAATGCTTAATTATTTTAAGCAATGATTACCACCCCAAGGAATATAATTCATATCCATAGAATGAATTGTATTCCTTGGGGCAATTATGCAAAGATGGGATGAGGTGGATATTTTGTCAGAATTTAGTTATGATAATGCTGATAATTTACAGTTTGACGTATTAAAAGAAATAGGCAATATCGGAGCTGGGAATGCAACAACTGCATTATCTCAACTCCTCAATTCAAAAATTGATATGACAGTTCCAGATGTAAAGTTACTTGGTTTCCAAGAATTACCAGATATGTTCGGTGGAGCGGAAAATATTATTGTCGGTATATTACTCACCCTGGAAGGGGATACCGATGGTATGATGATGTTTATGATGGAAAAGAAATCAGCTCATCAGGTGATTAATCTTTTACTGAATAAAAATTTGGGAAGCTTTGATGAATTTTCAGAGATGGATTTATCGGCTCTAAATGAAATTGGAAACATTATCGCTGGGGCTTATTTGTCGTCCATATCAACATTAACCAGATTAACCATTATTTCCTCTGTTCCGTATATGGCTATTGACATGGCAGGAGCAATTCTTAGCGTACCCGCTATTGAATTTGGAAAAGTGGGTGATAAGGCATTAGTGATTAATACACAATTTTTAGAGGATGATATTGAAGTAAATGGATTCTTTGTATTAATTCCAACTATGGATTCTTATATTAAAATTATGTCGTCCCTGGGACTCTAAGGTGGTTAGCAGATATGAGTAATGTGATAAAGGTAGGTATGGCAGATTTTAATATTTGTAAGGCACCAGATAAAATCACGACACTGGGTTTAGGGTCTTGCGTAGGCGTATGTATGTTGGATTCCAGCAGAAAAGTAGCTGGAATGGCTCATATAATGTTACCCGACAGCTCTTTGGTTAAGAATAATACAAATATAGCAAAGTTTGCAGATACAGGAATTGATGCCTGCATTGAGATGATGGTAAAAGCCGGAGCCAGCAAGGCTTCTTTAACGGCAAAAATAGCAGGTGGAGCCCAGATGTTTGCGTTTGGTAGTAACAACGATATGTTACGAATCGGTGAACGCAATGTAGAGGCGACAAAAGCCAAACTAAAGTCGTTGGGGATACGGATTTTGGCGGAAGATACAGGGGAGTCTTATGGACGAACCATAGAATTTGACCCTGAAACAGGAGGACTGCTAATTAAAGCAGTTGGTAAGCCCCTTAAAACAATATAAGGAAAGGATATTTTATATCCTTATGGTATATAAAATTGAAAAAGAAAGTTTTTCCAGCTGTTGTTATGTTAACAGCTGGTACTGTTACATGTATTATTAGTATTGCCAGTGATATGGATAAGCTTACCAGCTTGATTATATTATTGGGAGTACTTATTGTGTTTTATATTATCGGCTTAATCGGCAACTGGATTATTACCAAGGTAATGGAATCTGGCGGTATTCCAGTAGAAGGAGAAAATCCAGAAGACGAGGAAGACGATTTAGAGGGTGCAGTAGAAAATTTTGAAGGACAAGAAGAAAATGCCAATGAGGAGTAAGTGTGGGGCATAGGAGGCAGACATGAACGAAGAAGGTAGAAATAAACTTTGGGAAGAATATTCAAAAACCAAATCACCTGAAATTCGTGAAAAGTTGATTATCGAATACGCTGGCTTGGTTAAAGTAGTAGCCGGCCGACTTAGTATGTATCTAGGGTATACGGTAGAATATGATGATCTGGTTGGATATGGTGTATTTGGCTTGATTGATGCCATTGACAAATTTGACAATTTAAAAGGTGTTAAGTTCGAAACCTATGCAAGCCTTCGAATTCGTGGAGCTATTCTTGACCATATACGTAAGATGGATTGGATTCCAAGAACGCTCAGGCAAAAACAGAAAAAACTGGATGCTGCCTGTCTGAAGCTGGAGACAGAGCGAGGAAGAGGAGCTACTGAGGAAGAGATTGCTGAAGAATTAGAAATTTCAGTGGATGAGCTTAATAATTGGCAGGCTCAGATGAAGGTAACAAATTTGGTTTCATTGGACGA
>JAVBLX010000014.1:0-28307 GCA_031553075.1 Acetivibrio sp. | reverse complement strand
TGAGACTCTGGGGTATTCTGGAGCCGCCAAGGCGAGAGAATTCCCCGCTTAGAGGCTCAATGGAGTGGGTGGAGCGTGGGCACTGGGAGGGATTGGAAAGACGCTGGTTCAGGCGTTCGAAGTCTATATCCAGGAGCGTCCCCTCAACCCCTAAACACAAAGTTATCTAATTTTTACAATGGCTCAAATCCAAAATAATCCAGCAGCCCCAAATAAATCGCATATGCATAAGCCCCCTGGTCATTAATCAAATGCTGAAAATCGGAAGGATTTGTCATATACCCCAGTTCAACCAGTACCGATGGCATCTGAGTCCTCCTCAAAACATACAAAGACGGATTCGTCCGTACCCCATTATTGCGAACTCCCACAATCTGCACAATTCGCCCTAAAATATTTTCTGCCAGATAATATGCCTGGGTATACTCCTGATATACATAAACTTCAGCCCCATTGATTGCTGGGTTCGGATTAGAATTGGAATGGATGCTTACAAAATAATCTGCTGGCCAGGCGTTTGCCTGATTTACCCTTGCCTGCAGACTTGTGCTTGCATTATATCCTAATACCTGTTCCGGTGATGTACGGGAAAGCATTACTTCAAATCGGTAATCATCTTCCAGAAACTCTCCCAGCATGATACCTACATTAAAGTTTATATACTGCTCCTCCACACCATTAACACTTGCTCCCGCATTAATCGTTCCTGGATTATGTCCCTGATCTACATAAATTTTTATAGCCATGATAGTCACCTCAATAAATATATTCCTATCATATTCTGATAAAAACTATTTGTGACTATTTTAATTGCATTCTAATCAAATAAGCTGATTTGAGTTCCTTCCTCTTTATCTATAAAGGCATGCATATATTCAAATATTTCACGATCATTAGCACAGATACCATAATGACTACACTGAGCTTTCACCAGATTTCTTAACTCCGCCTGGTTAGAAAGCCTAATATCATATGCATTGCCATAGGTCTTTATGTACTTCTCCTTGATTCCGGGAAAATGTTTGTCCAGCTTTTCATAATAGTATTGCCGGTCTCCATCTCGTAGTGTGAGTCCCAGACCGAAGGTGAGGATTCCAAATACCCTGGCTTCTATGCAGTAATTAAGAAGACCTTGGATATTTTCTATGGTGTCGTTTATAAAAGGCAGGATTGGGGTCATCCAAACAACGGTAGGAATTCCGTTATCCCTAAGAATATTAAGAACTTCTGCTCTTCTTTTCGTGGTGCAGACACCAGGTTCAATAATTTTACACAGCTGTTCATCATAGGTGGTCATAGTAATCTGTACCACACATTTGGTTTTTTCATTGATTCGTTTTAACAAGTCCAAATCCCGTAATATTAAGTCGGATTTGGTCTGAATGGCCAGACCAAATCCATACCTTTCTATAAGTTCCAGACACTTTCTTGTATGCTCCAACTGCTTTTCCAACGGGATATATGAATCACTCATGGCGCCTGTTCCAATCATACAACGGCTGCGCTTATGACTCAGTGCCTGTTCTAAAAGAGTAACTGCATTAGATTTTATTTCAATATCTTCAAAATCATGGTCCATATTGTAGCAGGTACTTCTGGCATCACAGTAAATGCAGCCATGGCTACAGCCGCGATACAGATTCATGCCATTCTGGGGAGAAAGAACGGATTTTACCTCTTTATAGTGCATGTTGAACACCTACCATTTTTAAAAAGCTCTTTATATTATTTTCTTCTTCCTTTTGATTCTTCTTACCTCTTCCCATACGATCGCACAGGCCCAGCAATGCCACCTCTTCTACATCGGTGTCCCGTTTCATGCCTTTAATATCTGCAAATGGCATTTTCTTTACGACAAAGAGAATCTGCATGTGATAACGAACCAGCATGGATACCTGGCGGATAAAATTCTGGTCTGTTTCAAAATAATTCAAAAACGCCGTTACAAGCTTTGCTCCTACCTTATCATGATCATAGGCAGTTATTTTTCCTGATTTCTGCCTTGTCGTCACTGGTTTACCAATGTCATGAAGCAGGGCTGCCCACATAAATACCCGTGGGTTTTTGCTTTTTTCCCGTACCCTGGCGGCCTCATCCACTACAAGCATAGTGTGATTCCATACATTCCCTTCTGGGTGATGCGTAGGATGTTGCTCTGTGGTCTTCAAAAGATGCAGGGACCGGAAAGGTTCCTGGGAAAATACAGGATTATCATATATGCTTTCTAAATAATCCGACGGTACTTCATCCTCCATAAGATGCCCCTGAATTTCCAGATAAAGCTTTTGAATTGTATCACTCATAGAAACCTCTCTTTCCGATTCATATTCTTTTTACTATCGCAAGAAGTGTTTATAGTTTTATTGCCCATCTCATTTTGGTGGAACGGGCACGGCTGTTTATGTTACATTCTTCCTGAGAAGGACGAATTACATCATTAGCAATTTCCTGGTAAACGCCATCCCGATACAACTGCTTAAAAGATTTTTTTACGATTCTATCCTCGCCGGAATGAAATGTCAGTATAGCAGCACGCCCGCCTGGCGCCAGAACATTAGGGAGCTTTTCCAGAAATTCATATAATACTTCATACTCATTATTCACATCAATTCTCAATGCTTGAAAGGTCCTCTGACAGGATTTCTTTATCGCTTCCTTCCGCTCTTTTTCCGGTATAAATCTTAAGGAATCGGCAATAACCTGCTGTAGCTTGGACGTTGTGGCTACTTCTCCGCCCTTTTTGATTTCAAAAACAACTGCTTTGGATATTTCTTTGGCGTATGGTTCATCGGCATTTTCAAGTAGCATGCCTTCTAACTCTTCCTGAGTAACACTTTTTAACCGTTCCGCCGCCGATATGCCTTTTAAAGGATTCAGCCTTAAATCCAATGGTCCTTCCTTTTTATATGAAAATCCCCGTTCCGGATTGTCAATCTGCATGGAAGAAACGCCTAAATCGGCTAATACAAAATCAAATAAGCCAACCTCAGCCGCAACCTGATCCATATTGGCAAAATTAATCAATCGGGTGGTTAATATTTCCTCACCAAAACCAAGACTTCTCAGACGTTCTGTTGTTTTGGATATTTCGATAGGGTCTACATCAAGAGCATATAAATGCCCCTGTGATTCCAGACATTTCAGCATTTCCAAAGTATGACCAACATATCACAGAGTAGCATCCAAGCCAGTTTGTCCCGGTTTTATTTGTAGAAATTCCAATATCTCCTTAACACATATGGAAATATGCATCCCCACCGGGGTACTTCCCTTTTGAATGACTCTGGCAACTGTTTCCGGGTATTTTTCCGGTTGAAGCTCTTTATATTTTTCCTGATATGTTTTCGGATGAGTTCCTTTGTATCGAACACGCCTCTCGTGCTTTTTCTCTTGATTTTCCATTATTATTTCTCCACTTCATGTGTACATTGTTATTATGATACGGGAATATAATTTTTATGTCAATGAATTCAGATATATGTAATTCCTTCTAAAAGCAGATATCTAATCTTTCCTTCTGACTCAAAATATGTGTGATTTTCCCTCTATATTTTATTTTCTTCAAATATTCTTTGGAAATCATACGCATCCTCCAATGAAGTCTTCCACCCATATTTTTTCAAATCTACTCGTTGCTCCTGACTCACTTCCACCGCTTCTCCCTCCAGAAGCTTTTTTTGTAAATCCAAGTGTTCAAACGCACCTGCACCAGAAAGATATCCCTGATGATTCACTACCCGATGAGCCGGTATATCCTCACCATCTACCTTTTGATTTAAGGCATATCCAACCTGCCTTGCATTCCTCGGTTTCTGACAAAGCAGAGCAATCTGCCCATAAGTTGCCACCTTCCCATAAGGAATCTGTCTGCATATAACGCCAACGCGGTTATAGAAATCCATAATAATCATTTTCCTTTATTCTAATCTAAAAATTTTACTTTCGGGCACAATTAGACTCTTGGCCACTTAATATCCCAATACCATGCTCCAGCTCCGGAAAAATGTATTCCAGACATTCCCGCACTGCTTTGGGACTTCCTGGCAAATTAACAATCAAGGTCTTTTTTAATATGCCACATGCAGCACGACTCAGCATAGCTCTTTTTGTCAACTGCATACTATAAGCCCTCATTGCTTCTGGTATTCCCGGCACCACCTTTTCAACAATATCCATCGTTGCCTCCGGCATCACATCTCTTTCTGAAAAGCCAGTTCCTCCTGATGTCAATATTAAATCTGCCCGGTTGTTATCTGCTATATCTTGCATATACTGACTCAACTTGATACGCTCATCTGGAAGAATAGCCACAGATACCACCTCTGCTCCATTTTCTTCTACAATTCTTTTTATCTCTGGCCCACTTAAATCTTCCCGCTCTCCAGCATATCCAGAATCACTGGATACTAAAATTGCCACTCTCATATTAATTACCTCTTTTCGCTCTAACGTACTAAGAATAAAACTATTATACAAACAAAACCAAATTATTTCTACCCCAACCCGAAACCACTTTCTTGAGATTTTATTGATAAATAAAATAAGAATTAATTTAAGAACTAAAAAGTGGAATCCACCTGGACCTTTTCTGGTCCACTTATGGATTCCACTACCTATCGTTTTATTAACTACTTAACAAGATATTAATGAATAAAAATCAGTTTAAACAAGGCAACCGTCACTCCGCCAATCAGCATACAAATAGGAATTGTCATAAACCAGGATACCACCATATCACGAACGACTGCCCACCGAACGGAAGATAACCGCTTTGATGCCCCAACACCGATAATTGACGATGTAACAACATGAGTTGTACTTACCGGTGCACCTAGCATGGTTGCTCCCTGGATTACCAATGCTGCTGCTGTTTGAGCCGCAAATCCATCAATTGGCTGCATCTTAATCATATTCATTCCGACTGTTTTCATAATCCGGTATCCACCAACTGAAGTTCCCAGTGCCATAATTACTGCACAGCATATTACTACCCAAATCGGCACCGCTGCTCCATGAGCTGGTAACAGGAACGCAGGGATAGCCGAAGGATTCGCCGCATCTATACTCATTAACGCCATTACGATAATACCAATGGTTTTCTGCGCATCGTTGCTGCCGTGTGAAAATGCCATAAGGGCTGCAGAAACAATCTGTAGCTTGGAAAACCATTTATTCACCATGGTAAGACTGAATTTCCGCAACAATTCAAAAAGCAAATTCATCAGAATAAATCCTGCCACCATACCAAGAATTGGAGAAGTAAACAGCGGAATAACAACCTTATTAGCAACTCCTGACCAGATTACTTCTTTTGTACTTAATGTATCGCCAATCGTTGCCCCAACCAAAGCTCCAATAAGGGCATGAGATGAGCTGGAAGGAATACCAAAATACCAGGTTACCAGATTCCAGATAATAGCAGCCACAACTGCCGAACCAATCACATAAACCTCTACCTTTCCCGATACAATGCCACCTGAAATGGTTTTTACTACTGCGGCTGATGTCAAGGAACCAAATAATGCCCCAGCTAAGTTTAGTAATGCTGCCATGATAATTGCGTTGCGAGGTGTCAGTACACGAGTCGAAATTGAGGTCGCTATAGAATTGGCCGTATCGTGAAATCCATTAATGAATTCAAAAACTAATGCTAAAGTCAGTATAAGTAAAAAGCTTAAAAGAGCTGTATTAAGCATTCTTCATCACAATCCCTTCTACCAGGTTGGCAACTACTTCACAGGCATCCAAGGATTCTTCCAGGCTGTCATAAATATTGCTCCAGCGAATTACTTCAACTGCATCACTCTCGTCTCGGAAAAGCTTTGCAATTTCCTGACGGTACAAATCATCCCCGTCATTTTCCAGTTTATTAATGGAAATAATTAATTTTTTCATTTCTTCCCGATTTTTCTCTGGAATGAAGTGAATTAGCTTTTGCAGCTCGTCAACTGCTTCTACAATGAGCTTTGAAAAACGAACCGCTTCGGGCTTTACTTCTTTAATGTTATACATAGCAAACCGGTGAGCGGTTTCTTCGATCTTATCCATAATGTCATCTAAGCTCTTGACGATGTCAACGATATCTTCACGGTCAATCGGCGTAATGAAGGATTGATTTACTCTTTCAAAAACCTTATGTCCAAGAACATCACATTCATGTTCATACTCAGAAAGAGTTTCCGTGTACTTAATCAAATTCTGATAATCAGAAAATATTTTTTCAAACTCCCTGGTACCTTTACAGATAACATCCATAATGTTATCAAAATCCTCAAAAAAGATCAGTTCTTTCTTTGTTGTTCTTAGCATCTGTTGTAATCTCCTTCATGCACAATATGTAGTATGAGTAAAAGACACCTTCCATCTGGGACCTTTTACTCAGTCACGAGTTATTTTACTATATCTTCACAAAAAAAACATATACTTTTCAGAATTTTAGCAAATACTATACGAATAATTTACAAATCCTTTACATACCGTTTACACATTGTTTGCAAAGCACATTAAGCACTCCCCGACATCAAGTGAGTCTCTCCTATTTATCATGTCTCTGAAGAAAAGCCGAATAATATTCTTCTGCCTGCAAATAATATAAAAAACAGCAAGGAGAATAATCATGGCAAAAGACTCACAAATTGATCCAAAACCGATTCGTAAGATGAAATCCAATGGCGGCCCAACTATGGCTGAAAGTGCTCTTGACGGAGAAAGCAGAAACAGTAAAAAGCAATCTGGCAGCCGACATAAACCTGGCAGTGACAAATAATATTTTTAAGGAGCAAAGGATATGAATCGTGATGAACTCATCGCCCAAACAAAAGACGAGTATGCCCGAATTGCCTCTTCTGAATCCCAGCAGCATCTTGAGCAAGCTACCACCGAGCTTACTGCAGAAGCTTATTATGAAAACCTGTTAGGGAAAGCAATCAATGAAATCAGCAAAGGAACTTTTGATGATTTCAAATCTGGAAGGGAAATTGTAACTGCTATTGCCAATGACAAAAGCTGGCTCTCTGAGTGGAAGTAACTACAAATCAAATACACAAAAGCCCAGCATATCAGACCTTGAATTTCTGGTATGCCGGGCTTTTTATTTGCCTACTCTACTTTAATGTACGATTACTCAACGTGTTCCCCAAACTGAATTTTCAATTCATCTGGATCAAGTGCATAAAAGAATTTTGTATGTGGATTAGGAGATAAGATATCGCTGACAATAGGAACCTGCTTTTCTTTTAAATCCGCCATGGTTTCATCTACAGATGCCACACCAAATCCAAGCGAAATATCCTTACCCAGGTCTGATTCTCCCTTTTGCTTATCACAGATTAATTCAATTTTTGTAGCTCCATCACCCAAAAAGGCTATCTCTGTTCCTGGTCCGGCTGGGAAACGAATGACCACTGGCAATCCAATGATATCCCGATAAAATTCTAATGATTTTTCCAAATCTCCTACATAAATTGTAACATGATTAAATTCCATATCGTTAATCTCCTTGATCAATTCTAATAGCTTTGATTATACCCCAATGCCATTGGTTTTACAATAAAATAGTTGCTATTCATAAAGCCTCATGTTATAATTTCAATCGTGTGTCTGCTTGTAATGGAATTTAAGTGCATACATACGCAAACAAAATGATAAACTTAATTTGGAGGACAACAAATGTCAAACACAGGAAAAGAAGCAAATCCAGCTCCTTTGGGCTTATTGGGATTTGGTATGACAACGTTACTTTTAAACTTACACAATGCCGGAATTATTTCCCTTTCCATTGTAATTGTAGCTATGGGTTTTGCCCTTGGCGGTCTGGCACAGATTATTGCCGGAATTATGGAATTTAAAAATAATAATACGTTTGGTGCTACTGCCTTTACTGCTTATGGCGGCTTTTGGTGGTCATTAATTATTGTCTGGATTAACCCTTTTAAAAACATTGAGGCCGCTGATTCCAAGAGCGTTGCTTTCTATTTACTATTTTGGGGAATTTTCACTTTATTTATGTTCATCGGTACTTTAAAGCAAACCCGGACCAATCAGATTGTATTTGGGTCTTTAACGCTTTTATTCTTCTGTTTGGCCCTTGGCGATTTTACCGGAAATCATTCCATTACCACTGTAGCTGGTTTTATCGGAATCTTCTGCGGTGCCAGTGCAATGTACACCTGTTTTGCTCAGGTATTAAATGAAGTTTATGGTAAGAAGGTAATGCCTCTATAATTAATTTTATTCAAAACTCCCCATCACGCTTAAATTGAGCTTGGGGGGAGTTTTTCTTCTGTTGGGCAACCTGCACCTCGATTTCCCTGCTGGAATCACCATTTTTGCCCGTACTTGCTCCTCTTTTATTATATACATTTTAGATTTCCATCTGCATTTCCTTTACAAAAACAGCCGTACCTGATATGGTTATGCGCCAATTAGTTTCTTCCTTTATAACCTTTACAGCTACCTCTCCATCGTAATTTATTTCCTGTCCCTGCTCAACCATCAATTGGTATTCCCTCTCGCCTGGTCTTACAAATATAGCATAATATGCCCCCATAACTCCTGATGCGGTTCCTGTAACAGAATCTTCAATGGTACCAGAATATGGAGAAGAAAAATGTCTTCCATGCATCTGACTTTTCTTATGAATGGCTTCAAAGCAAAACGGATGGATGGAGGATGTGGGCATTTCTTTTAATACCTGCGGAAATGATTGATTATCCGGTTGCATACGGTAAAAGGTTTCAAGCTTTTTTATTGGAACCAATAGGGTCCAGGTTCCCGTGCTTCCATAAACAATTGGTAATGATGTGTCTATATCCGATTCAGCAATCCCCATAACATCAGCCAGTCTTTTGAGAGAACCTGTGAAATCCAAGAATTGAGGTTCCGCCTGTTCCATGCAAACTCGTATGCTATCAGCTTCTTTCTCTATATTAACTGACAAAATTCCTACCTTAGTTTCAATCGTAAAAGAGTTTTCTTTTAACAAATTTCTTTCTTTCATAGCACAGACCAATGCTACTGTTCCATGTCCGCATAAATTCATTTCATGTCCTGGAGTAAAGTATCTGATTCGGAAGTCTGCAATTTGTGATTTGCAGAGAAAGGCAGTTTCATTAAAGCCAATTTGCTTGGCAATTTCCTGCATCTCTTCTTCATTCAGTACAAAACTGTCGATATAGACTCCAGCCGGATTTCCTTTATTCGGACAATGGCTAAATGCATCATAATGATATATGGTTATTTTATTCATCTTGTCTCCCCTCTGATCCGCTATGCACATCCTCTCATACCTAAATTAGACAGAGTCTTTTATCATGTTCTGAGATTGAAAGCATTCAGTCTATGCAATGCTCTGGTCGAGGCGATGTAAAGGTGCTGTCTATCTTCTATATTTACCATCAATACACCATCAAATTCCAATCCTTTCGCCATATAAAGAGGAATGGTAAACACTTTAGACAAAGAATTTTCGCTGTTATCCATGACGACAGATATTTCCACATCTGTCGGTGCCTGCTTTTCCAACCGCTTTTGAAGCTCATTAGCAGCTTTTTGGTTCTCACAGATTAAAGCAATTGAGTCAAAGCTTCTGTCCAAACAGGTTTTTATTTCCTGGAGAATACGTTCATCCAGTTCTTCTATCGTATCTACATTATAAATCTCCGGTTCATCCCCATCTCTGCAAAAGCTTTCCACACTGGCGGGATTATCCAGAAACTGCGCTGAAAACTCTAGAATCTGTCGACTACAGCGAAAACTTTTATTCATACTCACTAACTGTGATTTAGGTCGGTTTAAAATACTGCTAATTTGCTCATAAAAATCCATAGTCACTTTTCGGCTGATTGACTGGTTGATGTCCCCCAGCGTTGTATAACTTGCACGAGGATAGAGTATTTTGAGTATTTCAAAATGAAGCGGTGTATAATCCTGAACTTCATCGATAATAACCTGCTTAATCATCCGGCATTCTTCCTTGGGACCGGTTTGCAAAAGCTGCAGAAAACAGATACACAATGCATCCTCATAATATATCGTCCTTGAACCCATGTTTTCCAGACTATATTCAAAAATACTGCCTTCCCCTTTTTTATCACTCAGCAAACGCGTATAAAGCTCTTTTCCGTTTTTCACATCCTGATTCGCTGCTGCATACTCTCTCATAATTCCAGCAAAATCCAGGGAAGTCATATACTGGAAATTATCAGTCATGACGCTGCTTTTATCCTTGCGCTCTGCCAGACATTCCAAAAATTCCCGATAGGTCTGTAGCTTCTTCGTCTGAACATAATCTTCAAGAATATCCTCAAATATATAAGAAACCACATTCTCCTCACCCAGTTCAGGCAAAACTCTGGAAATATACTGTTCAAACAAGCTATTAGGCGATATAATCAAAATATTGTTCGCCAGAAGCTTTTCCGATATGCCCTGATACATAAGGAATGCCGCACGATGAAGAGCCACCGAAGTCTTTCCGCATCCTGCTACTCCCTGGACCATCATAAGATCGGTTTTTATATCCCTGATTATCACGTCCTGATCCTTCTGAATTGTTTCCACAATAGCATGCATGGACTTGGAGGCATTCTGGGCCAGCATTCGTTTTAAAAACTCATCCATAATCTCCATTTCAGAATCAAAATAATACTCCAGACTACTGTTTTTTATTTCATATTGTCGTTTCAAGCTGACTTCACCATGAATGGTACCGGAAGGGGCACTATATTCTGCTTCACCCATCCCATATCGGTAAAATACACTAGCTATGGGAGAACGCCAGTCGTAAACCTTAATATCATAAGCCTTGTCACCAGTTAAGGTAAATCGACCAATATATATCTGATCTGGAGTATCCTCATCCTCAAACTTAAAATCTATTCTGGCAAAATAGGGTGATTTGATTATTTTTTCAAGCCGAGCTACTTTCTGCTCTTCCATCTCATAATCAGTTAACTGCATGGAGATTTCATTGGCATATTGACTAAGCTCTACCAACTCTTCAAACCCTGCATTACTATAAAGATTTCCCAATTGATGAACCGTATTCTCCCGCTGCTGCCGCTTCGCTTCCAGGATTTCCTCCTGCTTGTTTTGACATCGCTCTTCTGATTTTTTCAACTGTTCCCTTGCTGTTTTAAGTATCTTGTCTAAATGATTCACTTCACTGGCGTCCATAATTTTGTCCATACTTTACCCCTTTGTTTTAAATGGTTATATTATTAGTTTTATAACTATAACATATACATTATGTTAAAAATAGACTTGTAATTGAATGCTGTTAGTGTATAATTAAATTAAGAGAATAGTTAATTCCTTTTTGAGGTCACAATCGTGACCTCAATTATTTTAAAAAGACCAAAACAAAATCATCACTACGGATGGGTTAACCATACCGAAAAAGCAGGACCCATACAGTGTCCTGTTTTTTCTACTTAATTAGCTTATCATTTTATAACTCTTAACATAATAGTAAAGTCGATACTATTTTAATCTATTTTTGTACTTTACATTTTCTCTCTAAAAGGCTTTAATATTTCAATTTGCAAGTTTTTATCAATTCCAAAAAGCACTTGTATTTCTTTACATTTTTTTGATATAATATAACTAATGTATCTGATTATCTGAAAGGAGCAATTTGAATGAATAAACTCATTGAACGCAAAGAATATCTGGCCCAACTCACTATGTGGCGACATGAAGAAATGATTAAGGTTGTTACTGGGGTTCGCAGGTGTGGAAAATCTACTCTATTTGATTTATACATGGATTACTTAAAGTCCGATGGTGTTGCTGATGAACAAATCATCTTTATTAATTTGGAAGATATGGATTATTCAGACCTTTTAGATTACAAGAAGTTACATGAGTATGTGAAGTCCCGAATTATCAATGATAAATGGACCTATGTC
This sequence comes from Acetivibrio sp., assembly GCA_031553075.1. Taxonomy (GTDB): domain Bacteria; phylum Bacillota; class Clostridia; order Lachnospirales; family Lachnospiraceae; genus DIGJ01. The sequence goes on along the minus strand of JAVBLX010000014.1, from coordinate 16,398 downwards.
TTTATTGATGAAATCCAAAACTGTAACGAATATGAACAGGCAATATCAAGCCTTTATCTTAGGAAAAATCTTGATATCTATATCACAGGGTCGAATGCCTATATGCTTTCGGGTGAATTAGCAACTAAACTCACCGCAAGGTATATCGAGATTGATATGTTGCCCCTGTCCTTTTTAGAATATAGTGAGGCAATTGGAACTACTGACAAACGAGAATGTTTTAATCAATATATGAACATGGGGGCATTCCCATATTCAACCAGATTTGTTAATAATTCCCTTGCTCACAGCCAATACCTGGAGGGGATTTACAATACGGTTCTTGTAAAAGATGTAATGACACGAGAAGGACTTAAGGATATCACCCTGGTTAAGTCCATCGCAAGCTTCTTAGCAAGCAATGTAGGAAGTCCTGTTTCTGCAAAGAAGATAGCCGATACACTCACTTCCAGCGGTCGCCCTACTGGTTCTGCTACCGTTGATACCTATTTGGAAGCTTTAAGTGATTCCTATTTGTTTTATAGAGTTAATCGGTATGATATCAAAGGTAGAATGCATCTCAAAACAGAATACAAGTATTATATATGTGATACGGGCTTACGAAATATGATACTTGGAACACAAGGTAAAGACATTGGACATCAGATTGAAAATATTGTCTATCTTGAATTACTGCGCCGAGGATATACAGTCAATATTGGAAAAGCTGGGCGAGAAACCGAAGTAGACTTTGTCGCAATTCGAGATAAAAAAACGGAATATTTTCAGGTTTCAGCATCTGTATTAGATGAAAGCACCTTAGCACGGGAACTTATGTCACTGAAACAGATTAAAGATAATTATCCAAAGTTTCTAATTACTCTGGACGATTTTACCAGTGACTATGACGGAATCCAGCAAGTCAATCTGATAGATTGGCTGAGTAACACATTTCAATAAATATGCAAAAAGGTTCATATCAGTAACTTTCATCATTGATATGAACTTTTTTACTAAAATTAAATCTGACCGCTATTCTTTCCGTACGCTGAACATCCAATTCACGCCATACTTGTCACGAAGTGATCCATGAAGAACTGCAAAAAAGGAAGGTGTAAGCTCCATGTAGATTTCTGCCCCTTCACTTAATATATTCCATGCCTTTTTTACATACACTTCATCAGCCGTGGTGATTGTTATATACATGTTATCCCCGCTGCTTACCCTAGTACTATCCGCACACATAATCATTTCTCCATCCAGTTCCAGGCAGGCATGCAATACTAAGTCTTTGTCTTCTTCCATAATTGGAAAATCAGGATTTGGAGGCATGTCCCTGTACCGCTGCATTTCCAATATTTTCCCAGCAAAGGCCTCCTCGTAGGTTTTTAACGCTTCCCCACAGTTCCGGTTAAACATAAGATAATGTCCTGTCATAAATATTTTCTCCTTTTAATTTATATTATTAACTCTAAAACTTTTAATATGGTGGGACATATTCTCCATTGACTCACCATCAAATGTCAAAGCAATTATGCTTCCCTAGACATTATAAAACATTTAACTACTGAATACAATATTGTCCCTTTCATGTTATTACTGGTCTTACTACTCTTAAAGCACATTACTATTCTTACAATACACAATTTGCAAAAAAGATATGTTCTATGATAAAATGATTAAAATACGTAACCTATTAAGCAATATTTCAATTAGAACAGGAGAATCACCTTTGAAAAAGAACACGACTGAATTAACTCGCCTGACTGGCGTGGAAAATATGCGCGATTTAGGCGGATACCCAACCAAAGATGGAAGAACGATTAAGAATGGAATATTTTACCGTGGTGCTGCATCCATTAAACTTTCCTCAAAGCAACAGGAAGGTCTTTCCCGGCTGGGGCTTAAAACACTGTTTGATTTCCGTTCTGAATATGAGGTTCGGCTTAATCCTGACATGATACCTGCCGGTTGCTTATATATCAACGCTTCCGGTATCCAGGATATGGGTTCTGCAATGGATGAAATGTCAGAGAACGGCAACTTAGATATGAAGACACTGCTAAAAAAAGCAGATGGTAACCGGGAGATGATTGATATGCTGGATGGCTATTTGGTGGACGGCTACCGGCAGATGGCCCGCTCACCTGTTGCATTTGCTACATTTTTCAAGCACCTGTTGGATAGTAACGGCACTCCTGTACTGTTCCATTGCACGGCCGGCAAGGATCGAACCGGCATCTGTGCCGCACTGATTCTACGTGTCCTGGGAGTCTCTCAAGAGGTCGTAACGGAAGACTACTTGTTGTCTAACCGTTACCGTAAAGCAGAAATATGGCGCACAATGTTTCTGCTTAATCTGGCGGTGCGGGATCGCCGCCTTAAGGAATCCATACGCAAGATGCTAGGTGTACAACAGGAATTTTTACAGGCTTTTTTTGACGAAGTCAACGCAGTCTACGGCAGCTTTGATGCATTTGTTAATAAGGGACTGGAACTAACTGACGTAAATATCAAACATCTGAAATCCATTTCTCTGAATTAATATCACAATTTTTATTTAAGCATCTGATGGTTCTGAAAAAAATCACTCCAGGGATCCTTGCTATTTATCCTCAAAAGTGCTTCCTTCATGCCAATACCATCCGGTGCAACCGAATCAAGTTCATCCCAGGCAATCGGCATAGATACTTTGGCTCCTTCCCTGGCTCTAACGGAATAAGGGGCAATGCTGGTTGCACCTCGGCCATTTCGTATCCAGTCAATGAAAATCCGGCCAGAACGCTTTGCTTTTCTCACATTGCTTGTGTAACGGTCAGGCCACTTCTGCTCCATAACCTCAGCCACTCGCTTTGCAAAATCGTGAAAGGTATCCCATGCAGCAACTGGCTTTAACGGAACTACCACATGATACCCTTTACCACCGCTCGTTTTAAGATACGAGTTCAGAGAAAGTTCAGTAAGAATACTTTGGACATCTCGTACACCCTGACGTATTCGATCAAGTTCCATCCCTTCGTCCGGATCCAAATCAAATACCATGACATCTGGTTTCTCAAGATTTTCAATGCAACTCCCCCATGTATGAAATTCCAGAGTCCCCATCTGTACTTCGGATATCAGCCCGGAGACATCTTCAATATAAAAATACTCCTCTGTTTCTCCGTCACTTTTTGCTATAGGAATTGTAATAACCCCTTTACCTTCTGCTGCCGGATGTTTCTTAAAGAAGCATGTCTGTGATACTCCTTTTGGGCAGCGTACTGTACTGAGTATTCGATGGCTTATATATGGCAGCATAAGCTCTGAAATCTTTTCATAATAAAAAACTACATCTGCTTTTGTGATTTCCAGTTCTTCAAATAACACCTTGCCAGGATTACTAATTTTTACGCCTTGAACGATAAGGCTGTTTATATTTATTTCCACTGGCTTTTCCATTGATTTTTCCACTGAATACTCCATTTCTGCCGTTTCCTTTTTTATATCTGCTGGGTTCTTATCCGTTCGCAAACCTTTGAAGCTTGCCTGTCTTAACAGATTATCCTTGGTCCATTCGGCAAACTTAATTTCTGCTACCAATTCAGGCTCCAGCCATGTAATTCTTTCCTTTGCCTTAGGTTCCGGTGCAAATTTGAAGGATGGGTCTGTTCTCTTTCGCTTCGCAAATTTTTCCTCCAGAGCTTTCATGTCAGATTGGCTTATACCTGTACCTGCTCGTCCGGCATAGATTAACGCTTCATCCTCATATACACCAAGCAGCAGGGAACTTACCCCGCTTGTCTTTTTATTGGAAAGAGTGTATCCGCCAATGACAAATTCCTGTCTTTTATCACATTTTAGCTTAATCCAGTCACCATTTCTGGTTCCGCTGTACACAGAATCCGCTTTTTTCCCTACGATTCCTTCCATACCTGCCTTATCCGCCACTGCAAAGCTTTCATTTCCATTTCCTCTGACATATCGGCTGTAATATAACCTTTGTGGGGCATCCTTCATCAAATCTTCCAGCTTTTCTTTTCTTTCCATTAAGCCATATCCTCTAAGGTCCTCGCCATCCAGTGAAAGAAGATCAAATATAATGTAAGTCAGATTTTTACTCTTTGAGGTTTTCATATAATTTTGTAAGGCTTGAAAATCGGTCTTGCCGGATGGGTCTGTAACCGCTATTTCCCCATCCAAAACCATGGCTCTTCCAGCAGCAAAATCAACAAGGGAAGATGCTATATCGGAAAAACGTCCTGCGTAATCATTACCATTTCGAGTCATTAGCCGTGCATGATTTCCTTCTACAAAAGCTATAATCCTGTAGCCATCGTACTTCAGTTCATAAAGCCAATCCTCGCCTTCCGGTACGGTTGTAACCAGCTTGGCCAACTGCACATCAATTGTACTGAAAGGATTCCTTACAACTTTTTCCTCATCTCCTCCTTCAATTTCTGCCATCGTGCGCCCGGTTCTGATGCTGGTAACAAATTCTGAAATCCCGTCGGCGTTTTTGACATACTCATCTTTTTCTTTCAGTAAAAGCCAGTTATCCTTTTTTTCTCCTTCCTTTGCTTTCAATCGGACCAACGCCCACTTCCCCTTAAGGCGTTTCCCTTTCAGAACAAATTTTAAAGCGCCTTCACGCAATCCCTCTTCTACATTTCCATATGGTTCCCAATAACCTTCATCCCAGAGCATAACGATACCGCCGCCATACTCTCCCTTGGGAATTGTTCCTTCAAAATTTCGGTACTCCAAAGGGTGGTCTTCTACATGAATGGCAAGGCGCTTATCATGAGTATCGTAGGACGGACCTTTTGGTACGGCCCAACTTAAAAGAACGTTGTCCCATTCCAGCCGGAAATCATAGTGGTCTTTACGGGCCATGTGGTGCTGGATGACAAATCGCAAGCTCTCCTTTGATTCTTCTCCAAGCCCTTCTGGTTCGAAGGTTTTATCAAAATTTCTTTTCTGCTTATATTCATCCAGCTTATATTCATTTAGCTTATGCTCATTTTGTTCATCTCCATTTTGATTATCCTCGTTTTGTTTATCCACATTGCTCATACTCATTTTGGTTATCCTTCATCTCGCTTCTCCGTCATAAAATCATGCCGACTCTTTATTTTGCTTTGCTTTTTCCACGCTGGCCTTAAGTGCATCCATAAGGTCTATAACTTTATTAGGACTTTCTGATTCCGCAGCGACAACCTCCTTACCGGAAATCTTCGTCTCGATAAGTTCATGGAGTCGTGCCTGGTATTCATCCTTATACTTTGATGGTTCAAAAGGAGTATCCATGGAATTAATCAGCATTTTTGCCATATTCAGTTCTTGTTCTGATACCTCAGGCTTGGTATACGGTTTTTGAAACGCTTTGACCTCGTCAGCATAGAACATGGTTGAAATGAGAATACCTTCTTCTCTGGGAATAATCGCCATTAAGGTGTCCGTCGTTCCCATGACCGTCTTTCCAATGGCAATCTTCTGTTCAGCCATCAGAGCGGAGCGAAGCAATTCAAAAGCCTTTTCACCACCAGCCTCCGGTGCCGCTTGATAGGTCTTCTCATAGTAGACGGGGGAAATCTGGTTTAACTGTGCAAAATGCAGAATTTGAATGGATTTTTCTTTTTCGGTCTTAATCTTTTCAATCTCATCTTCTGTGACAACAACATATTTGTCATCATCATATTCGAAGCCTTTTACAATGTCTTCTGTTTTAATTTCTTTGCCACAATGAGCGCAGGTTTTCTTATAGCGGATGCGGCTATTATCTTCTTTGTGAAGCTGGTTAAAATGTATGTCATTATCCTGAGTGGACGTATACATCCCAATGGGAATTGCAACCATACCGAATGTTATAACTGATTTTCGTGATATCATATTGTAAACACCTCCAAGGATATTGTTTCCAGCTAAATTTAGAAGTATGCATGTAATAAAATAAGCCTCAGAAATCGTCGCCAACTCCTGAAGCTTATGATTAAGTCCCTCTTATAAATCAGTCATTTAGACCTTTACCATCAAAGATTTGCTGTCTGTATTTTTCAATTCTGTTCTCCCTTGTCTTTGACTGCTTGGGCTGTAAAAAATGATAAAGATAACCTTTTTGCCGTCCTGGTGTTAATGCATAAAAAGCATCTTTAAAAGCTGGATCTTCCTCAAATTTATTCTGCAATTCTTCCGGAACTTGAAGCTCTGGCTTCTTCTCAGTTATTACTTTCAAACCAGCCTTTTCTATCTCTATGGCTTCATAAATATATGCTTTTATTATGTCCTCCATCTGGTCTATTTCTTCTACACTAGTAAATCGAAGCTGCCGCCCTGCTTGTACATTTTCGGTTTGTCTGGTAAGAATCGCCTTTGTATCTTTCAATAAAGCTCCTTTAAAAAACGAAAGTGCGATATATTCTTTAAAACCACCTAAGATGATTAGGTTGTTATTTTGAAACATATAGCATGGCTGGCCCCATTTTAATTCTTCGGTTAGCTCGCAGTCAAGTACAATTCTTCTCAAGCTTTCAAATTCTTCCCGCCACTTTTCCACATGCTCTAAAAAGGCATCAACTAAAGGATTCCGGTTACTGCTCGCCTCATAGGAATCTAATTCATCCATTTTTGCAAAGAATTCTTCTTTGGTATCACATACTATAAATTCACCATTCAAAAAACCATACACTTTTCCGGCAAGCTCTGGACATTTTTTGGAGCATTTTCCAATACAGCCCGTTTTCACTTTAACCTTACCTTTTAATTCTTTCACATCAAATCCTGAACAATATGCGCAAACCTCTATTCTTTTATCTATTTCCATGTCCTGCTCCCTTATGTGCTTATTAACGCCCAAATCAACCACCACTAGTGTGCTGTATCATTCATCTTTAGCTAAACAGTGCTGAATATTTTGTCAGCTGCAAGGCGGAAGATGGAGGCGTAGTGTGCTACGCTGACTGATGACAACGCGGCAGATGGCAAAATAGGCAGTGCTGTTTAGCTAATTATGAATGATACAGTACACTAGTCCAGTTGATTTCTAATACAAGTTTACTGCATTCAAAATAAATAAAGATGCATCTTCATTCATAAATATTTTTTTGCCATGATAAAATGTATGTGCCTCGACTTGTTCAAATCCGATTTCCTTCAAAAGAGAAATCAGCGCTTTCTGCTCAAAACCATTGTGAACCAAATCAGACACAACTTTTGAATTCTCATCAAAATCAATAATCAATAGCTGTCCGTTGGGGTTCAGCATTTTCTGCAAGTTCGTTAGTATCCCTTTGACATCTGGAATATGAAGCAGGACCTGAGCCATAAAAATAACGTCTGCTTTTAATGAAAGGGACGATTCTGTTTCAAAATCATAACACAGAGTATCTGCATTGGGCGTGTTAAGCACTGCTATTTTCTGCTGGATAAGATCAACCATTTCCTGTGAGGCATCGAGGAAAAGAAGTGACTGAAAGTCCTGAAGCAAGTTTAGTCCTACCAGTCCAGTTCCACAGCCAAAGTCTATGGCTTTTCTTTCTTTTCCATTTACAAGCTGCTGGCGTATCTCATTGGCGATAATTTCTGCAATTTGAATTCGTTCCGCTGTATCGTATTTTTTTGCCATTGTATCAAATATCTTTATATTTCCCACCGGTTTCACCTCAACTTTTTGACACATTTTTTATTTATTTTAAACAAAATCTTTTAATTGTCCTTAAAAGAATATTAAAATCGATTGGCTTGGCTATATGGGCATTCATACCCGAACTTAGTGCCATATCAATATCTTCTTTAAAAGCATTTGCAGTCATGGCAATAATAGGAATTTCACTTGCATCAGGGCGATCCAGCTTTCGTATTCCACGTGTTGCTTCATAACCATCCAGAACAGGCATTTGAATATCCATAAGGATCGCATCATAGTAACCTGGCTCTGATTGTTCAAATTTTTGTACCGCATGGGCTCCGGTATGCACTTCGTCAATACTTATTCCTGTAAAGGAAAGAATTTCCCGAACGATTTCACAATTTATTTCCACATCATCCGCCAACAAAATGTGAATGTGGGAGAAATCTATTTCTTCCACTGTCAGGTCCTCTCCATATTCTTCCATCTCTTCATCCGACAGGTTAAACTTCAAGGTAAAGTAAAAACTGGAACCATTGTCCACATCTGATTCCACCTCTATCTTACCACCCATATGCTGAATCAAATTCTGACTAATGGAAAGTCCCAGTCCTGTGCCGCCAAAACGGCCAGTTATGCTGGAGTGGGTCTGCTCAAAAGGAAGAAATAATTTGGCTAATTGATCCTCATTCATACCGATACCTGTGTCTTTTACATCAAAAAGAATCTCTGCCTGCTTCTCTTGTACCTTAAGCACCTGAACATCAAAGTGGATGGCTCCTCCTTCCATTGTAAACTTAACCGCGTTACCAAGTAAGTTGATCAAAACCTGCTCCAATCGCAATGCATCCCCATCCAGCCTTAAGTCTTCTGCTTCCGGCCGGTATAAGATGATTTCCTTTTCAATGCAGCGTTGTGATATCATTTCACATGCATTGTTAAGAACCGCTGCGAGACTGAATGGTTGGATGTTTAATTCTATTTTTCCAGACTCTATCTTTGACATGTCCAACACATCATTGATGAGATTCAGTAAATGCCCCGATGAGGCTTTAATTTGCATTAATGAAGTCTGGACCTTTTCCTGGTTTTGAATCCCCACCAAACCAATGTTACACATACCGATAATTGCATTCATTGGTGTGCGCATTTCATGACTCATATGGGCCAAAAAGGCTGATTTGGCCTGATTTGCAACTTTTGCCTCTTCCTCCGCCTGTTTGCGCAAGGTAATATCCCTGCACAGACCCATAATGCCGAAGCATTCACCTTCGTCGTTCACCATGGGGGTTTTGACAGTTTCAACAAGTGATTTAGTGCCGTCTGGGTAAACCAGAAGTTCTTCCACTACAATCACCTTTCTGTTTATCATTGCCTGCTTGTCATCCATTATATATTTTTCAGCAACCTGTTTATTCAGACTAAAAATCTCCCAATCCGTTTTCCCCTGCATCTCTGCCTCTGTCAAGCCGGTATAACGCTCAAAAGCTTTGTTGCAGCCCAAATAGTGTCCGTCTAAATCTTTGTAAAACATCAAGTCAGATATATTGTACTTAATATTTTCCAATAAATTAGTCTGCACATTCAGCTTCTGGCTCTTGTCCGCCAAAACATTCTCCAATATCCTTTTAAGATTTCTATTTTTATACAACAAATACGAAGCTGCCAGCAGAATGCAAAGCAATAGTAAAATAATGATGCCCAAAAATACCACATGCTGTTTTAGAATATCCTCGCTAACGCCAAAGGAAAGAAACATAGTAAAAAAGTTTAGCAAATTTTTTCTTAACAAAAAAACACCCACCTTATCTTAAGTAATTATCAAATGCCATTCCCTTGGAGCAACTATGTAAATTGCCTACATGAATTGCTGAATTTCCTCCTGGCTTATTGTGACCATTATAGCATTCTTCACGCTAAAATGATACACGCTTTATTCCTCCTTCTGGTTCGGTAAAACTTCACTGAATAAAGTCGCTCCCAGCACAAGTACTGCACCCGCAATACCTGCCACACTCATTCCCTCTTTCAGAATAAACATCGATATCAATATTGCAACAACCGGGTCAATATAGCTTAACAGCGCCACGGTCTGAACCGGCAAGCTGCTCATGGAACCAAAGTAAAGCGTATAGCCGATGCCTGTATGGACAACACCTACAACAATCAACAAAACAAATGCCGTATATGTAATTGGCAATGCAGATACATTTTCTGTAAGTAAAATATATGGACATACTACAAGTGCTGTTATTCCAAGCTGGACAATTGTTCTTTCATATGCTGATATATTTCTTAATCTTTTATTGAGCAGCATAATTGCTGCATATAGTGAAGCAGCCCCTATACCAAACAAAATCCCCTTCATATCTGATATTGATACATTTGACTTATAAACTCCGGAAACCAGTACCATTCCCATTAGAGCAACGAAAATACATATTACTTTTCTGATTGTTATCTTTTCTTTTAAAAAAACTGGTGAAACAATTATTACAAATATGGGGGCCAGATAATAGCAAAGAGTTGATACCGCCACTGTAGTATAGCGATATGACTCAAAAAGTAATATCCAGTTCGCACCAATCGCTGTACCTGACAAGCAGAGAATCACTAGATTCTCCTTTATCGCCAAGGCAGACAGCTTTTCTTTCTTGATGAAGGTTACAAGAATTAAAAACAACATTCCAACAAGCCCTCTGGAAAGAGCAATTACACTGGAAGGCAGTGGAATATTACGCACGAAAATCCCAATTGTACCAAATAGAAACATGGAAAATATTAAATTTCCTTTTGCTCTGTTCATTCTATAATGCTCCTTATTAATCAATATTTTCTTCCGTAATCCCACCCTTGACCTTTTTTAGTTCGCCAGTTACAGCGTCAATTATTATCAAATTCCATATGTCTTCTGTATGTATGAAAACCTACTGACTCATAGAATTTCAATGCTGATTCATTAAATTCCCACATATCAAGTTCAATCTTTGCATATCCTTTCGCCTTTGCATCATTACGAATAAAATCAAACAGTTCGGATGCAATTTTTTGTCTTCGAAATGCAATATCCACACCTAATTCATTAATATGATAAAATTCTCTCTCCCGATTATAAGGCGATTCTGGCTTTTCAACGTAGTTAACACATGCAAAGCCACATATAATCCCTTCTCTTTCCACTAGAATGATATCTTCCTTCTCACTGTTCCATGTATCATATAAAGTATCTTGCAGCTCCTGACAAAATCCTGCTTTAAAGATATCTGGTCTGGCATTTACATGTATCTCATTTACTTGTCTTCGTAATTCATTTACTCTCTCTAAATCTTTTTCCTCTGCAAATCGTACCATTTTACACGCCTCCGTATACACTTTCAAATTCTATGCAAGATGCTCAAACCTTTTCTTTCCAAGCTCGTTCCTATTTGGTTGGTATAGCCAAATTTAGATTGCTTGCTGAAACTCCTCCTGTTTCTTTCTACAGTTCAAGCAAAACAGCCCTGCACGGTGCTCCATCTGCTCCTCCCAGGTTAATCGGTGCAGCATTCAAAAGATAGTTTCCTTCGGGCACCTGTTCAAGGCGGATTCCCTCCAAAAGTACCACTCCATTTCCCAACAGTTCCAGATGTACATATTTTGGTGCATCTTCTGGCCCTACCGTCTGAGACTCATTTCCTACCAGTAAGACATCGTATTCATTTAAAGCTTTGGCCGCCTCTAAGGAAACGACTGTCGCACCTTTAAATAAAATCCTTTTATTTGCTTTCTTCATGATATCATGAATATTTTCTGCCGTAAGTGTTCCGTTAAATTCTACTACGGTTGCATCCCCGATTACCACATTTAAATCCAGCTGATCTATGGTTTTCCCATCATCAACAAAATGATATGGCGCATCAATATGCGTCCCATTATGAGCACACATTTGAAGAGTGGTAAGGTTACACACATTCCCTTTCTTCATATCCAAAGCCCGCAGGTATGTTGGGGGCATATCTCCTTTAAATACCACACTATGAAATAATTCCTGTGAAATATCATATATTCTCATTCTTCTTCACTCCATCCGTATTTACTATTTTGTTTCTCTAAACAGTATAAACAAAAAGAGGTCTGATATCAACCGTTTTCAGACTTGGCAAAAAAAACGAAAAGTACGGGCATCAGATTTTCAGCCTGATGCCCGTACTTTTCGTCCAATATTCTTTTGTTTATTAGTTGTCGTTCCGATTTTAAACAATACTTACTTAGGTGCTTTTTATTCCTTTATATTTACAAGAATCGTTGTATCTATCCCAACCGGATTCCCATATTTATCCAACGCAGATACCTTCATACACACCTGTTTCCCCTTCATTTCACTAGGAAAAACAAAATCATGTTTGAACTCCAGGATTGAAGGTGCAACAGCTGCTGCCTCCATATTAAAAATACCTTGCCGCATCAGTTCCAGTCGTGCATGAAAATCACTGTCTGGGTAAACACGTACAAGTGTTACCGGGCGAAGGATTTCCACGGGCATACCACAGGATACATACGTATATCGAATGTTTGTTATCCGATTGTATATGGTATATTTATTGCTGGCATCTCGTGTAACATAGCTTGGGATTGGTTTGCAGACACCATATAAGGATACGTTTTCTCCCGCCTTTACGCAAAATCCATTTGACAAATCGGTATCACTTCTCATATTTTTTAGATCATTTATATTTACATAGTTATCTACCGAACTGCCAGCCGGATAGTCAACGCGTGTAAGCGCAATCGGCTTATCCTTGCTAAATTGTTTAAATTTCCCCTTAATACAGCCATTCGGCAAAATGGGTTCACCAATATTATAATAGTAATACGATACGCGTGAGCGGTCATTTATTGCGTTGTCATATGCAAGCTGTCCTACTTCCACATTATAGGTTGCGCTTGATTCTGATACATTATAGATATAAAAATGAACACGCCTCTCGATATATTCCTGACTGTCTGCCAGTCTCCATTTTGGAAGTATTTCACAAAACATGTCGCTGTTTTTCAATGACTCTATAAAGGTATGAGGATTCCAAAAGCCTGGAAATGGATCTAAAAATACGGTGTAATCATGTATTTTTGCTTCTTTCAGAACTTTTTTGAAGTGAATATCAGGTGTGAAACGGGAAAGAACCTTATCCTCTGCGTACTTAATCTTAATTTTGCGTTCCACTGTTGCTATTGGTTTGCAGACCTGGGGTTTTGACAAGGTGACGGTAATACAATATTTTCCTTCTTCAAGTGGCTTTAATATTTTTCCGTTTTGATCATAAGGATTTATGTCTATATCATAAGTTCCACCATAAATCAAGGCCGTATAATTTTCATCGTTATAGTAGGACTTATTCCAAGTATCCTTAAAGCTTTCCGGGTGCTCCGGATTATATACCAGGTCGGGCATACAGGAGTTTCTTAGTTCCTCACGATTACTGCCATAATAGCTTAATCGGTCATAATTGATATTTAGACCATCTTTATTGTCTTTTACTGCTGTGGATACAGAACGAATTACCACACCCTTCTTGTTTTTTAGCTCTACCGTTAAAATTGCATTATTGGGTATCGTAATAGAAGAATCAATATTACCTATCACATAAAAATCTCTGCCTGGAGCGATGGTTCCTTGTTCAACGGATGGATAAACAATGGTAAGTTTACAGTCTACATCCCGACCACATACCGCAAGCAAAGTAATCGATGCGGCTGTAAAAATAACAAGCAGGGCAGCGCGAACACTCCAATTCCTATTTTTTTTAGTCACGTCCATATCATCTCTCTTTATAAATGAATGAAGAGTAAAAGAATTACACTTTCACTCTGGCATTTGTTATTTCACTATGACAAACAAGTGAAATCTCTGCGCTTAATTATGTGAAATGCAGAACTATCCGGTTCGGCACTCCCATAATACATCATTATATGAGAGACAACATATAATCGGTTCCATTTGCTGATATAATTGTACGTTTCTTAAAAGTACTGCTGCAAAAAGATGTTCCCCTTGCAGCAGCCCATATAAAACTTAATTCATAGTAAATTCGAATAAAACTAGTCAATCATAAAGCATTCCACACCGATATTTTTCAAAATAATAAGTGGTTTGCACTGGAAAGCCTTGCAGCGGGATGGCTTGCAGCACTTATCAGACATTCTTACTTTTAAGATATAAAAGCCCTCAAAAGGAACTGTAAATTCAAAATAACCATGACCGTTAATCTGTATGCAACACAAAAATTTATCTATATTGCAGCTTCTCTCGTATAGTTCCACATCCCAATCATGAAAATTATTGCAGCAGCAACCCCATACACATCCCTTAATAATACCTGGCTCAATCAGACATTCCTGACAAACAGGGCATGGTTCTGGCTCTGGGTATTCTACCGGAATTGGGATCGGAACAGAAATGAATACCGTTTCTGGTTCCGGGCAAGCTGGGCACGGCGGACAAGGTTCTGGTATTGGACATACCGGACATATCGGGCAAGGTTCTGGTGTAGGGCATGGTGGCGCTACCGGACATGTTGGACATGGTTCTGGTGCAGGACATGGTGGCGATACCGGACATGTTGGACACGGTTCTGGCGTAGGGCATGGTGGCGCTACCGGACATGTTGGACATGGTTCTGGCGTAGGACATGGTGGCGCTACCGGACATGTTGGACATGGCTCTGGTGTAGGACATGACAGTGGTGCCGGACATGCTGGGCATTCCGGGCACTGCTGAGGTACTTCTGGAGCTGGTGCAACAGGACCTGGAACAAATGGGGCTGGAATAAATGGGGTCGGAACAAACGGGGCCGGAGCAACTGGAGTTGGTGCAACTGGCGTTGGTGCAACGGGGGCCGGTGCAACAGGAGTTGGCGTAACTGGAGCTGCTATAGCTTGACATATCACTCCTCCAACAAAGGGATAATAGTGAAATTCAAAGCCACTGCCAGGATTTACTGCAAAGGACCTTAACGCAGCATTACCGCTTACATGGCCGCCTGTCGAATGTCCATGGAACATAGCCTGTGGCGCCAGGATACTTCCCCAAATATCGGAGGACTTCTCCATAAAAATATTAGATGCATCCTCAAACACATACAATGTCTGATTAGCCTTACTTCTTTCCCCATATACACCGTATTGCAAATGGGCATTTGCTCCCGTTCGCAACCTTACAATAACGGTACTTCCTTGTGGAACTTCTGCCCGAATTCCTTTGTTAATTAAACCATTTGGTCTTACATCGATAAGAAATACATTCTGCACAGGGTCATTGCCCCTTAGAATCCATTCGTAATTATTATCCATTACTGTTCCATTTGGAGTTAAAGCTTCCATACAGTCTTTGTAGTATCCAATACTTTCTCTTGCATCATTAAAAAATCCAGCTACATCAGCACTTACCCTGCTCGCAGGTATATATCTTGGTACATCATAACTGGAAATCAGATAGTAATCACCCTTATCCGACGGTGCCCAATATTGGCTGCCTCCATTGGCCTGGTACAAAAACTGCAGTTCTTGTATCTGATCACTCGTACCATCTTTTCCGATAAAATAGGTACTTCCATTGGCTGCACGGAATCCGCCACCACCAACCACATGACCAATAACAACCAAAGGGCCGGTCATAGATACATTACCGCCAACTAAAAAACGTACTAAATCTGGTGAGTAATTGACTTCTTTATTACCTTTTCTGGCAAAGCCAACACTCAAACCCCTTGGGCTGAAAAAACTGCCGCCGATTGCTACCGGTCCCTCCATATCTATAATGTTATTGGCATCGTTAAAGATAATAACATTAAAACCAGAGGCAGCACCAAAAGGCTGACCCGCAATATTATACCAGCTTATATTATCATAAGGTACTCCTGTACTTACTTCATTACTATAACTGATTTCGTCCATATAAACTCCTGCAATTGCTTGAATAGCAACGCATTTTTATTCTCAGTTTAGTTTATTCCAATGAGAATGGTTCTGTGCCGCTTTTATTTGTCAATTTTTCACATTTGTAAAAAAAAAGAATCTGCTTTTACAGTTTAAAAGCTCTGTCTAAAGACATTCCATGTGCTTTCATTTAAACTGAACCTACAAACACAGAAAGCGGTGTCATTACAGCTTTCAAGTTTATATAAACGGAGGGATTTTTAGATGGCAAAGTACATTATGGCACTTGATGCAGGAACAACAAGCAACCGCTGTATCCTTTTCAATGAGAAAGGCGAAATGTGCAGCGTTGCCCAAAAAGAATTTACACAGTATTTTCCAAAACCGGGCTGGGTCGAGCACGATGCCGACGAAATTTGGTCCACACAACTTGAGGTAGCCAAAGAGGCAATGGCAAATATTGGTGCAACCGCTGCCGATGTGGATGCAATCGGCATCACCAATCAGCGTGAAACCACAATTGTTTGGGATAAGAGCACGGGACAACCAATCCATCATGCCATTGTCTGGCAGTGTCGCCGTACTTCCGAGTATTGTGATTCCTTAAAAGAAAAGGGACTTGTTGACACTTTCCGAAAAAAAACCGGTCTGGTCATAGATGCCTATTTCTCAGGAACAAAGTTAAAATGGCTGCTGGACAACGTGGAAGGGGCAAGGGAAAGAGCAGAAAAAGGGCAACTGCTCTTTGGTACGGTTGAAACTTGGTTAATCTGGAAGCTGACCCAAGGTGAGGTTCATGTAACTGATTATTCCAATGCTTCAAGAACACTGCTTTTTAATATCAACACCTTAGAATGGGATGATGAAATCTTAAAGGAACTTGATATTCCAAAATGTATGCT
>JAVBLX010000127.1:0-17395 GCA_031553075.1 Acetivibrio sp. | reverse complement strand
ACCATTCGCTGGTCTGATTTCCCGAGAGCACGAATGAAAAAGCCTCAGTGTAGCCCGCTACACCTACGTTTTTTCATCCGTACTCTCGAAAAATCATCCTCACCGATTGGTCCAGTTATTTAGAAGATGGTACACTAGTACATCTTTAAATTAAGAGCACCCGATTTTTTGATGGTTCCAATTTGAAGACGGTCAGGTTTTGCCAAATCTTACAAAAAAATTGAAAAAACATATGAAAGATTGTGAAACAAAGTTAAGAAAATTGTGATACACTAAAGGCAATTGGGTATGCTAGAAAATATACAGATTGTCAAAACAATATTTTCTTACAGGTGGGTAAGCAGATGAATTTATATGAAGGCATTTTTTTAAGAAAATCCATTCGCAGCTTTCGGATGGAAACAGTAGAAACCAAAATTCTGGAGAATATATTGAATTTCACCCAGCACCTTACCATGTTGGATGGTGGGCAGCAGGTGCAGTTCGAAATCATAGAATCAAAAGAGAAAAAGAAAGAGCCTCAGGGAGTTTTTACGGTAAAAGCTCCTTATTATCTTGTACTTTCTGCACTACCAACCGAGGGCTATATGGAAAATGCCGGCTTTCTGATGGAGCAAGTAATGCTTTATATCCTGTCAAAAGGACTGGGAACCTGCTTTATGGCTTATCATAAGATGCCAGTAAAGAAGGTAGACGGATTTGAACCAATTGTAGTCCTGGCCTTCGGCAAAACAACAAAAAATATCTACCGTGACCACAAAAAAGCAAAACGCTTGCCCTTAAAAGCTTTGTGCAGCTTTAAGACTGCGGTTGGAGAAGATATTAAGCAAATGCTCCTTGCTGCCAGACTTGCCCCCTCTTCTTTAAACAACCAGCCATGGCGTTTTGTTGCTTATGAGAATCGCATTCATGTGTTTGTTCGAAAAGGAAAGCTGATGATGGACTCGGCGAAAAAGCTTCAAAAGGTAGATGTAGGGATTGCTCTGGCTAATATCTATTTGACGGCCGAAGAACTTTGGTATACCTGTGACTTTGTAAAGTCTGATTCTATGAAAGAACATGAATTTAAGAATAATGAATACCTTCTTACTGTGATGTTAAAAAAGTAGTTAAAAACAAGAAAAGGATAAAACCTCCCACCAATTTGGCCGGGGGGTTTTTAAAAAATTTTCAGGTTTGATAAAAATGTAAAATGGTTTTATCTGTATTGACAAGGGAAAGAAAATAGGGTAACATCAATTTATAAAACATAAAGTAAGTCAATATCATAATAGAGGTTGAAACAATAATGAGAATTCGATAACTGTTCTTTTTACAAAAAAGCATAAGGAGCATAAGGTGTATCTGTGGATACATTTTTTCTTAATGTTTTGGTAAAAAGGCCTTTTTCTGTTATGGGCTGTTTTGACTGGTTTATTTCCAGTTGTAAGCAGACCATTTAAGGTATCGGAATCTTGTTTGAATTTACCTCTATTTTTTTGCGTGGTAAATTGATGTTCCATTTGCCTTGATGATGCTTTATAACATTGTTCCTGTTTAAAGAGGCTTGTTTATGCTTTGAAATATTACAAGTTTTAAGGGCTTAATATGTTTTAAATGGGTAGAAAGAGAGGATTATATCATGAATATTACTTTTATACGGATGCGTTTTTCAACTGTCAGATAGGCTGGATGAAATGAAGAGTTTGCGCATTTCATCCCCTGTGCAGTAGTTGCACATTTGCCTGCCTGATCGTTACTGTAGGAAAGTTGTCAGGAAAGGATGCGTGAACGAATATGTCAAGAATATTATTAAATGAAGTAAGCTTTAGTTATAAAAAATATTATGAGCCAGTGTTTGAACGGGTAACGGTGAATCTGGATACGGATTGGAGACTTGGTCTGATTGGCAGAAATGGACGGGGAAAGACAACGCTGCTGCGGCTGATTCATGGGACGTTGCAGCCGGATCAGGGCTCTGTTTTGATGGAAGTGAAAACGGAGGTGTTTCCTTACGAGAACATATCTACTTATCCTAAAACGATGGATGTAATAAAAGAGAACATTGGCGGCCTTAGAACCATGGAAGAGAATTTGGAAAATCTGGAGGTTCTACAGGAGTATCTGGACGCGGATGGTTACGAAATGGAGAGTCGGATTAAACGGGAAATGAATCGGATTGAGCTTCCAGAGAGATTATTGGAGCAGGATTTTGATTTACTTTCTGGCGGCGAAAAGACTAAGGTATTAATGATTGCCCTGTTTTTACGGAAGGATACCTTTGTACTGCTGGATGAGCCTACCAACCATCTGGACTTAAAAGGAAAAGAAGTCATTGCCAATTATCTGAAGAAGAAAAAGGGATTTTTAGTGATTTCACATGACCGGGATTTTCTGGACCAGGTTGTGGACCATATTGTTTCCATTAATAAAACAGATATTTCAGTGGAAAAAGGGAATTATACCACCTGGAAAAATGGCAAGGATATCCGGGAGGAATATGAAAACAGAACCAGGGAGCGTCTGATAAAAGAGATTGCATCATTGGAGAATCATGCGCTTACTGCCAGAAGGTGGTCAGGACAGGCAAATCAGCAAAAATATGCCTTTGCCAGTCATGCCAGAACCAATGGCACCCGGGCTTATATGCGTCAGGCCAGGCATGCAGAGCAATTGGTGGAGGAAAATTTGGAAATAAAGAAAAATCTTTTACTGAATTATGAAGAAGCAAAAACCTTACATTTTTCCCAGATAGAGACTTCGTTGGAAGAATTGATAAAAATTAAAAATCTTTCGTTTTCTTATGAAGAAAAAGAAGGAAAGGCAAATCTTTTGATTCGAGACCTTAAGTTTTCCGTGTCTAAAGGTGACCGTATCTGGATAAAAGGAAAAAATGGAGCGGGAAAATCCACCCTGTTAAAACTTTTAAGTGGAAGAATTCCAAGTGACCTTGTCGAACGGGAAGAGGGATTGTTAATAGGGGAATCCTATCAAGAGCCATTGTGGGAAGAAGGATTTTTACGAGACTATTTTAAAAATGTGGATGGTCGATTGAAAGAGGAATTTGAAACTTTTCAGGAGCTGTGTTACCTGTTTGACTTACCAGAGGGTTATCAGGAGCGGCCGTTGGAAACTTACAGCAGCGGAGAAAAGAAAAAAATTGATATCGCCCGGGCACTGACCCTCAAAAGCCAGATTCTGTTTTTGGATGAGCCCCTCAATTATATGGATGTTTATTTCCGGGAGCAGCTGGAAACGGCTATTTTGGAAATTGAACCAACCGTTGTTTTTGTCGAGCATGATGTGTGGTTTGGGAATTGTATCGCCAATAAAGTAATTGAGCTTTAATGGCAAAGTTGACCGTTAAGCTGTTGTTTTTCTGGATATCATTTGTTATACTATGAGAAAAGCTTACCAGTGAAGACGGAACATCTTAGTAAAAGAGCTTACTAACAAAATGTTAGTAAAAGCATCCTTTATGAATCAGTGCAAAAGGATTCCGGAAGAAGGAAGTTTCTCAGGTATAAAGGAGAATAACGACATAATGAATGCTAAAAGTTTCGAAAGACGGTTAAACATAAATTTTGCTTCGATCCAGGGGTTTTATTGGATGGTGTTTTGCAGCAGCAACAGTTTTGCTTCTGTATTTTTATTATCAAAGGATTTTAATAACAGCCAGATCGGTATTGTTTTGGCCCTGGCTAATATATTTGCCGTGGTACTGCAGCCCATTGTTGCAGCTTACGCAGATAAATCAACCAGAATTACCTTAAAGCAAATTGCAGTTGCCCTGACCTTTGGGGCAACTGCTTTAGCTGCTGTAGTGATTTTCATGCCTGCGGTCTTTTTTCTGTTGGCTATTTTATTTATTCTGATTCTTACCCTGGTTTTTGTACTGCAGCCTCTCATTAATGGGCTGAATTTTGAATTTGTTAATCAAGGCTTTACCCTGAACTTTGGTGTTACCAGAAGTGTTGGCTCTGTGACTTATGCGATCCTTTCTTTTGCGCTGGGAATACTGATTGAGCGAAGTGGACCAGGTGTGATTCCTTGGGTTACATTGATTCTGGCGGTTGGTTTGTGTTTTTCACTGGTTGTGGTGAAGGATTCACGGCGGATTCTGAAGGATCAAATAACTAAGAATATAGCTTTAGATGAAACGTATGAAAGTCGTAGCTTGAATTCGAAAGAGCAGATAGTTCATAGTGAGAAAAATGGTTTCACGAAATTTTTAAATACTTACCGTAAATTTTTTGGATATCTGGCAGGGGTCTTTTTTATTTTTATATACCATACCATGTTTAATAATTATATGGTTCATGTGGTAAATCGAGTAGGCGGAACTAGTTCGCAGCTGGGAAAGACGATTTTCATTGCCGCTATGCTGGAGCTGCCGGTTATGGGATTTTTTGCTTTGCTGCTTAAAAAGTTTGGAATTCGGAAGCTGTTATGCTGTTCTGGGGTATTCTTTGCTGTGAAAGCATTTGTTGCCCTGATTTCTGTAAATATGGCAATGCTTTATATCGACCAGGTATTCCAGATGCTCTCTTATGCCATTTTGATCCCTGCTTCTGTTTATTATGTAAATCTTATGATGGAGGAAAAGGATCGGGTAAAGGGACAGGCCATTACCACTGGAGCCATGACCGCTGGAGGCGTTGTTGGAAACCTTTCTGGAGGTGTCATTCTGGACAGATTGGGTGTGGTTCCCATGCTTACGACCTGTGTTGCAGTGTCGGTGGTTGGCATGATACTTATATTGATTTTTGCACAAGAGAAAAAGTAAATCTGGTACCACCAATTTTAAATAAGTGAACCAATTGGTGATGGTTTTCTATTATGTTTTGAAAATCAGGTCATTGAAAGGGTCGTTTATTAAAAAGATGTACTGGAAAAGGAGCGGATTATGATGAATTTGCAGGAGTTTTACACAGGAAAAGCATTTGATACGTATGACTATTTTGGAGCACATGTCATACCCGAAGGTGTGATATTCCGGACGTATGCCCCCAATGCCAGACAGGTATTGGTTATGGGTGATTTTAGCGATTGGCGTGGTGAAGCGATGGTTCGAGAAGGCCAAAGTGGGGTATATACTGCGGTTTTTAAAAATGCCAAGGCTGGTATGCTTTATAAATATCTGATTGAAGGACAAGATGGTGTGATGCGGGAGCATTCAGACCCCTACAGTTTTGGAATGGAGCTGCGTCCCAAGAATGCTTCGATTATTGTAGATTTGTCAACGTATTCCTTTCAGGATGATAAATGGATGGCTGAACGGGAGAAAAATTATAATCAGCCTCTCAATATTTACGAATTACATCTGGGCTCCTGGCGAAAGAATAAAAAGGATGAAAATGGGTGGTTCACGTATCAGGAGATAGCAGATGAGTTAATTGCTTATGTAAAGGAAAGAAACTATACTCATATTGAGTTTCTTCCGCTGAGCGAACACCCGGCAGATTGTTCCTGGGGCTATCAGAATACAGGCTTTTTTAGTCCGACCTCTCGTTATGGAACGGCACAGGGCTTAATGGAGCTAATTGATAAATGCCATCAAAATAATATAGGTGTCATTTTGGATTTTGTTCCGGTACATTTTGCCATTGATGATTATGGAATGGCAAAATACGATGGCAGTTATCTTTATGAATATCCACCGTCTGATGTAGGCGTCAGCGAATGGGGGACTTTAAACTTTAATTTTTCCAGAGGTGAAACCAGAAGCATGCTTCAATCAGCTGCCTGTTACTGGTTGGACCAATATCACATAGATGGGATTCGAATGGATGCCATTAGTCGGGCGATTTACTGGGTTGGTGATCCCAATAGAGGAGTCAATCAGGGCTCCGTAGAATTTATTCAAGGGATGAATTATGGTCTTCATAAACGATTTCCAACGGCCATGCTCATTGCCGAGGATTCAACGGATTATGTAAAAGTGACAGCTGCGGTAGAATATGGAGGACTTGGTTTTGATTATAAATGGGATATGGGATGGATGAATGATACGCTGGCATATTTTAAGACACCACCGGCAGAACGGTCTCATCATTATCATAAGCTTACCTTTTCCATGATGTATTTTTTCAAGGAACTCTATTTACTTCCTCTTTCTCATGATGAGGTAGTGCATGGAAAAGCGACCATTATCCAGAAGATGTGGGGAGACGACTACGAAGCTAAGTTTTCTCAGTGCAGAGCCTTCTACATGTATATGTTTACTCATCCGGGAAAGAAATTAAACTTTATGGGCAATGAGATTGCTCAGTTCCGCGAGTGGGATGAAAACAAGGAACAGGATTGGGACTTGCTTAAGTATCCAGCTCATGACAGCTTCCAAGAATATATAACATATCTTCAGAAGCTATACTTGGAGGTTCCGGCTCTTTACCAGGAGGATTATGATGAGCGAAGATTTAAGTGGATTGAAGTGAACGGTGAGAAGGATTCTGTGTATATATATCAACGTGGTGAAGGGAAAGGGAGTCTGGTTGCAGCATTTAACTTTTCAGACCAGGATATTACAGATTATCCGTTCCCAAGCGGACCAATGGATTTGAAAGAAATATTAAACAGTGATTGGGATACATATGGTGGCAAGACTCCTCGTGAGCCAGCAGAAGGACAAATGAAGGGGATCGAATTAAATGGTTTTTCAGGCAGAATGTTTTCAGTTGTTTAAAAAAGCATTACTGGAAAAAGATAGATTTGAGTTGAAGAAGGGAGAAAGAGTAGTAATGAGTAAAGTAAAAGGTTTATTATTTGACTTGGATGGTGTTATTGTGGATACAGCAAAATACCATTATCTTGCGTGGAAGGATTTGGCTGAGGAATTGGGAATTGAATTTACCCAAGAGGACAATGAACGCTTAAAGGGTGTCAGCCGTATGCGCTCCTTCGAAATAATTCTGGAAATCGGAAAACGTGATATGGCAGAGGATGAAAAAGAAGCATTCTGTACCAAGAAAAATGATGTTTATCTGGAATATATCTATAAATTGAAGGAAGAAGAAATCTTACCAGGCGTTTATCGCTTCTTAACGGATGCAAGAGAAAAGGGATACAAAATTGCGCTGGGCTCTGCCAGTAAAAATGCGCGCCTGATTCTGGAAAAACTGGGGATTATGTCTTTGTTTGATGAGCTTGTAGATGGCAACCTGGTCTCCAAGGCAAAACCAGACCCGGAAGTATTTGCTAAGGGTGCGGAGGTTCTGGGTCTTAAGAATGATGAATGTATTGTGTTTGAAGACGCAGTAGCAGGAATTGAAGCAGCTCATAATGCTGGCATGAAGGCTGTGGGAATTGGAACCAAAGAAAACCTGCCGGAAGCGGATATTGTTATGCCTGGTCTTGATGGCATATTAGTTGACGAAGTGATTGCCAGACTTGGGTAAACGGCTATACTGAGACTTTTTTATTTGTACTCTCAAGAAATCAGACCAGCGAATGGTCCGGTTATTTAGAAGATGAAAAAATAATAGAAAGATACAAAAAAGCCCTTATCAAAAGGGCTTTTTTGTGTTAAATAGCCAGTCTGGGATTTCGTTTGATGGAAAAACTCTTGTAAAAAGGGAGAAACAGGGGTGAACCTATTGACATTATTTTGAAAAGGTATAAAATCTTATTAAAAGGTACAATAATTTTATTTTTGTACCAAAACAATATGGGAGGTGTCAATATGTTCGTATTAAACTTTTTCAGAAGCCTGAAGTCAGACATTGAGTATGTCTACAATCCAAACGGAGTAAGTTATCCAACACGCAGATGGTGGGAATAGTCTTCCCACTATCTTTTTTTATTCAATCCAGCTCACAAAGTCCAATTGGAAGGATTTTACGAGCTTTTTTTATTGGTTTCATTCATAAAGCTTTGATACCAGCAGATTTTGCCTTCAATTCTGGCCAGGTGTTCCTTTAACGTTTCGATTTCGGTTAAAACCTGTTCCCGATGAGCTTTAAATAAGTCCATGCGCTGCTCCAGGGTGGTATCTCCTTCATTACACAAATCAAAATAGTGCTTAATATTTTTTAAGGGCATTCCGGTACTTTTAAGACAGCATACCATATCCAGACGGGCAACATCCTCATCGGTATAGTAACGTATCCCGGCCGGTGTCTTTCCAGGCTGGATGATCCCTTCTTTTTCATAATAACGCAGTGTATGCGGCTTGAGTCCAAATCTCTCCGAGATCTGTGAAATAGAATAATTCATATGGCTTCTCCTCTGCTATTGTGGGAATTTAACAGGAAACAGACCTTAATAAGAGTCTGTTGATATTATTAGGGTACAATTATTTTTCTGGAATGTCAACCTTGAAAGAATTGCATTTATCTGTCTTTCGAAGTATAATCGTATTGTTCCGTCTGTGCATGTAGCATTGCGGAAATAAAAGTACAGGAGCCAATTATGAGAAATAATATTGAAATATCAGTAGAACAGATGAAACAATTAGAATCACAAGATTATTTATTAATAGATATCCGGGATGAAATTGCCTTTCATCACGGTGCGATTCCCGGAGCCATACATATGCCCAAAGCAGAATTAGAGGCGGAAGCAGTCAGTCTTCCCCGTGACAAAAAGATAATTTTATATTGTATCAAGGGAGTTATTAGTGAAGACGCTGCGTACATGCTTAGAGAGAGAGGATATGAGGCCTATAATCTGTCGGGTGGTTACGGGGAATGGCTTATTCAGAGCTTTTCGGAAGAAAATCGTTATGCGGATATTGAAAAAAGTATTCGGAAAAAATTTCATAAGCCGATTTTCTCCAAATTCACCAAAGCAATCCGGGATTATGAACTGGTAAAGGAAGGGGATAAGGTTGCTGTTTGTATATCCGGAGGAAAAGATTCCATGCTGTTAGCGAAGCTTTTTCAGGAGCTTAAGCGGCATAACCGATTTCAGTTCGAAGTAGTATTTTTGGTTATGGATCCAGGTTATAGTGAAGCAAATCGGAAGATTATCGAGAATAATGCAAAACTGTTAGATATCCCAGTTACTATTTTTGAAACAGAGATATTCGATGCCGTCTACGATATTGAAAAGTCACCTTGCTATTTATGTGCAAGAATGAGAAGGGGGTATCTGTATAGTAAAGCAAAAGAATTGGGATGTAATAAGATTGCACTGGGACATCATTACGATGATGTTATTGAAACCATTCTTATGGGAATGCTATATGGTGCCCAGGTTCAGACCATGATGCCAAAGCTTCATAGTACTAACTTTGAAGGTATGGAGCTGATTCGTCCCATGTATCTGGTCAGAGAGGACGACATAAAGCATTGGAGAGATTATAATAACCTCCATTTTATACAATGTGCCTGCCGGTTCACGGAAACCTGTACCACCTGTGCCGACGATGGAAGCAGCGTTTCCAAGCGGATGGAGGTTAAAAATCTGATCAAAAAGCTGAAAGAAACCAATCCTCATGTGGAGAGCAATATTTTCAACAGTGTGGAGAATGTAAATCTCAGTACGATTGTAGCCTATAAGAAGGATGGAGTGGAACATCATTTTCTGGATCACTATGATGAGAAAAAAATTAATAACTCCTAAATATCAAGCCCTCTGACGTTTAATTTGTTAGAGGGCTTGATTTTTAAGCGATGTAATAATTTACAAGGCACTATTTGGTAAAAAGGAATCAAACCATGACATCCAAGATATTCTTACCCTGGTGCGTGATCCAATCGACTTCACCACATTGTTTACTTTGTTTTTTAAAGTCAAAGGTTACCAGATAACCAGTAGTCGCATTTTTGCTTTCAAGGTAATCTGCTAATTGATCCAACCCTTCTTGATGATATTGCTTACCTCTCCATACTTTAAGTTCGACAATAAACTGTTCTTTATTAAAGTCTACAACCAAATCCATTTTTCGTTCATCGGATAATTCCGTCTCAATATGGTAAAACCCTTCACCGTTAATGAGCGGACGCAGGTAGGTCAAAAACATCAGCCTTCCTTGGCGTTCCAGATATGCGGCATCTTTTTCTGAGAAAATCTCGCCATAATGCATGGCAAATTTCCTCAGACATAGCTCCATGTTAAACTTACCGTCTTTCACCACATCATATTTCAATACACCAGTGACCGCTTTGTCCGTTTCTTTTGATTGATCCTTTGCAATAAAATACTCCGTAATGCGAATTTCAAATATCCGATTGGAAACAGATACTTTTCCTTTGTTTTCACAAAGTATTCCGTACATAGCACCAAGTTCAATGACAGGATGAAGAATATCAAAATTTTGCTGTCTGCCATTTATGAGAACATTGTATATTAAATCGTACAGCTCTTGGTTATTCTCTAGATTCTTCCCGATGTCATCAAAAAGCGTATTGTTCTCTTTCAGTAAAAGCTTGACCGCTTCCTGTATTCCATCAATGGTCCAGTTTTTATCAAGCTCCTCCTCGATAATTTTGCAGATATCTGATACCAGATATGGGTAGCCACTGGTAAAATTATATATTTCCTGTGATAAGGACATGATATCCATGCCGGTATGATGGTCATTCTCGTATGCTGTAAGCATTGTGCTGATTTCACTGGGATTAAAGGACATATTTACTTTGAAGTTTACAGCAATGTTCCATGGACTAGTATAGAGACATTCACCTTCTACTGGTATGTGTGTTCCTTCGCTTATCATCTTCAGCTTAATGTTGCGGATATCATATACCCCGGCTAAAATGACAGCATGAAATGTTGCTTTATCTTTTCGCACCAGGTATTTATCTCGGAGCATTCCCAGAAAGTGCTGGTACACTCTATAATTACTATTTTTATCTACTTCATCTGCCAGAATCACAATTTTACGACCTTTACACATCGCTGTGATATGCATACTTAATAAGTGAAAAGTGGTAATGGTTTTATCTAACCACCTTTTGGAATATTCTTCAGATACGCCTTCGAGCAGAAGTCCTTCTGACATAAATTCTAAAAAAGTTTGGCAAAATGCTTCTTCGCCTCCAAAAAGTGTTTCTCCTACACCTTCAAAGCTCATTTTTACCACGGTATATTCATTCTTCAAGGTTTTCCGTAACAGCTCCAAGGTGGTTGTCTTCCCATACTGACGTCCCCTGTTGATGGTAAAATATTTTCCGGTATCAACCAGCTTTTTGATTTCTTGAAGCTTGTTGCTGGTATCTACCATATAATGATCTTCCGGAAAGCAGGTTCCCGTCACATTAAATTCTTTCATTGCGTATCCCTCCTTGCGGTGTACTAGCTACATTATATGTAATTGTCGTAAAAATAGCAAGTTTGAGCAGTAGCTTTAAATTTTCTGGATTGATTTGGAATGTTGCCCATAGCGTGATATAATAAAATGAGTTTATTATAAATAAAAACAGGAAGCAAGATGCGCATCCGCCTAAGGCGGAAGAGGGGATTGAACATGAGAATAGAGACAAAAAGATGTATAATTCGCAGATTTCAGGAAACGGATATAGATGCCTTTATGAAATATAGAAATAATAAGGAGTGGATGAAATACCAAGGATTTACAGGGCTTAGTCGGGCAGAATATTGCGAGGAGCTTTTGGCTCAGACAAGCTTAAGTGCAGGAATGCAACTTGCAATTATTGAAAAGAAATCAGATACCTTGCTGGGTGACCTGTATTTAATACAGGAGAATGATGTTTTTTTGATTGGCTACACAATATGTCCGGAAAGCGCCAGAAATGGATTTGCTACTGAAGCTGTGAAATCTTTGATAGAATGGATAGAGAAACAGGGAAATTACAAAATAATGGCAGCTGTTTTGCCAGAAAATCTTCCATCAAAACAACTGTTGAAAAAAATGAAATTTGTTTTTATAAAATTAGATGAGTATGGAGATGAAGTTTATCTTTTACAAAATTCTTAAGGGCAGGACGGTCAAAAGGATAAGTTGACAAAAAAATAATAGGGATTGACTTGAAGTTAACTTTAAGTGTTACCATAGGATAATACAAGAAAGACTATACTTTCAAAAACAAACTGAATGATTGGAGAAGACAATTATGGAGATGCGTAAGTACAAAAAAACAGAGGAAGAAGTATCTTTATTGGGATTTGGATGTATGCGATTCCCGAAAGTGAATCCGGATAAAGAGGACATTGATGAAAAGGCTGCTCAGGAAATGATTGATTACGCTTATGCCCAAGGGGTTAATTATTTTGATACGGCATATCCTTATCATGCCGGTATGTCTGAAACCTTTACGGGAAAGGCTTTGAAAAAATATCCGAGGGAAAGCTTCAAGCTGGCAACTAAGCTGCCATCCTGGCTGCTTAATACAGAAGAAGATGTGGAACGACTGTTTCATGAACAGTTGAAAAAGTGTCAGGTGGATTATTTTGACTATTATCTGCTTCATGCATTAGATGAAGAAAAATTTGAACGCTGTGAAAGAACAAAAGCTTATGAATTCATATCCAGAATGAAGGCGGAAGGAAAAATCCGTCATATCGGGTTCTCTTTCCATGCAAAACCAGAAATGTTGGAAAAAATTGTGAAAGCACATGAATGGGATTTTGCCCAAATTCAGATTAATTATTTAGATTGGACTCTTCAGGATGCAAAACGACAATATGCAATTTTAGAGGAAAATGGAATTCCGGTTATTGTCATGGAACCAGTTCGAGGAGGTGCACTAGCGACTCTTTCTGAAGAAGCGGGGCAGGTATTAAAGGATGCAAATCCAGATGCCAGCATTGCATCATGGGCCATTCGCTATGTAGCTTCTCTGCCGAATGTTCTTACTGTTTTAAGCGGAATGTCCAACCAGGAGCAGGTAGAAGATAATTTGAAAACCATGACAGATTTTAGAGCTATGACCCAGGACGAATATGAGGTATTAGATAAGGCAAAAGCAATTTATTTTTCAGCCGGTACGGTTCCATGCACTGGCTGTCGCTATTGTATTGACTGTCCAGCCAATGTGGATATTCCCAAGATATTTTCCATTTATAACCAGTATTGCATCGATGGGAATAAAAATGGATTCAAAGAAAACTATGGATATATGGATGAAGGCAAGCAGGCTCATCAGTGCATCGAATGTGGAAACTGTATGGAACATTGTCCTCAGGCAATTGGTATTCCAGAGCGCTTAAAGGAAATTGTTACACTCTCCAGAGCGTAAAGGTAATTAGAATGCGTGCGAAAGCACACAGAATTGGAGCAAAAAATATGGAAGTTGGAAAAATACTAGCAGAAATAAAGGCAGGAACGCTTTCTGTAGAAGAAGGCGAGAAATTATTGAAGAAGCTCCCGTATGAAGATATTGGATATGCCAAACTGGATCATCACAGGAAATTGCGGTCTGGCTTTGGTGAAGTGATTTATTGCAGTGGAAAGGCAGAAGAACATCTTCTGGGCATCTATATAAAATTTTATGAGCAAAAGGAAAATATTTTGGGAACCAGAGCGACTTGGGATCAGTATGAGTTGATTCATAAAGAAATTACAGAAGCCACATATGACCCTATTTCCAGAATATTAAAAGTGGAACTTGAGTCCAAAGAGCAGGTTGGAAATATTGCCATTTGCACGGCTGGTACCGCTGATATTCCAGTAGCAGAGGAAGCCGCCCAGACTGCGGAGTTTTTCGGAGCGAAAGTGAACCGAATTTACGATGTTGGCGTGGCTGGTATCCACCGATTGCTGTCCAGGACAGAGGAAATACAAAGTGCAAACTGCGTAATCGCGGTGGCGGGAATGGAAGGAGCACTGGGAAGTGTAGTTGCCGGATTGGTTGATAAACCAGTAATTGCAGTGCCTACTTCAGTCGGTTATGGAGCCAATTTTGGTGGTGTTTCAGCACTTCTCACAATGATTAATTCCTGCGCCAATGGGATAGCAGTGGTAAACATTGACAATGGATATGGAGCAGGATACATGGCAACGCAAATAAACAGATTGGCGGTAATAGATAAGTGAGTAAAATTTTATATTTGGAATGTTTCTCTGGAATCAGCGGTGATATGACAGTAGGTGCATTGCTGGATTTAGGTGCAAATGAAGATAAATTGAAAGAATTATTAGCCAGTCTTAACGTGGATGGATACGAAGTGAGGACTGGAAGAACCAATAAGTGTGGAATAGATGCCTTCAAATTTGATGTAATTTTAGAAGCAGAGCACGAAAACCATATTCATCATGATGAAGAGCATAGCCATCACGGAGAAGCGCATAGTCATCACGTAGAAGAGCATAGCCATCATGGAGAAGAGCATAGCCATCATGATGAAAACCATAACCATCATGGTGAGAAGCACAGCCATTATTCCGAAGGCGACCACCATGCAGCTACACATAATCAGCATGTGCAGGATCACCATCACATCCATGAGCACAATAATAAGAATTGTGATGGCGAACATACGCATCATCACAGTCATGAGCATCGTAATATCAAAGATGTTTATGAAATTATTGACCGAATTGATGGTCATGAAAAAGTAAAACAGATTTCAAAGAAAATATTTATGATAGTAGCGGAAGCAGAGTCAAAAGCTCACGGTATTTCGGTAGAAGAGGTACACTTTCATGAAGTAGGAGCGATTGATTCCATTGTGGATATTATAAGTACGGCATTTTGTGTTGTAGACCTGGAGGTAGACCAAGTCATTGTATCAAAAATATATGAAGGACAAGGACATGTCAGGTGCCAACATGGAATAATCCCAGTACCAGTGCCAGCAACTCTGAGTATTGCTTCAACCCATGGACTTAAGCTTCATTTAACTGAAACCCGCGGGGAAATGGTGACTCCAACCGGTGCCGCCATAGCAGCAGGATTAAAAACACGGGACCAGCTACCACAGGATTATACGATTAAATCGATTGGGGTAGGAGCTGGAACCAAGGACTTTGAAAAGGCCAACATTCTACGGGCAATGATTTTGGAAGAAGAATCAAATGAAAATTTGATTTGGATACTTGAGACAAATCTGGATGACTGCACCGGAGAAGCTCTGGGGTATACGATGGAAAAGCTTATGGAAGCAGGTGCCAGAGATGTGTTCTATTCCCCCATTTATATGAAAAAGAATCGTCCAGCCTATTTGCTTCAGGTAATGTGCCAGCAAAATAATATTGAAACCATGGAGGATTTAATTTTTCAACATACAACCACGATTGGAATCCGTAAATTCAAAGCAGAAAGAAGAACTCTGGAACGGCGCATTGAGACCATTATAACTGCTTATGGTGAGGCTCAGGTAAAGATATGCCAAACTCCTGCAAAGACTTATTGCTATCCGGAATATGAAAGCATAAAAGCGATTTGTGATCGGGAAAAAGCGGATTATCAGACCGTTTATCATGAGGTGATGAAATGTGCAATGAAAAATATAGAAAGCTAGAAACTTACTTGCAGGAACTAACTAGGGAAGACCTTTGTATTGCATTTTCAGGAGGAATTGACAGCAGTCTTTTGCTAAAAATGGCAACAAGCCTTTCTCAAAGGAAAAAAGTGTATGCGGTAACCTTTTCTACCAAGCTCCACCCGCAGGCAGATGTGGCAATAGCAAAAGAAGTAGCAAAAGAATGCGGAGCTGAATTTGTCGTGATGGAGGTTGATGAAAGAGATAATCCTTTGATTGCCAATAATCCGATAGATCGATGTTATCATTGCAAAAAATATCTGTTTCAAAAGCTAAAGACATGGGCTGAAGAAAGAGGAATCAAGACCATTTTAGACGGAACCAACGCAGACGATTTAACGGTATACCGTCCTGGGCTTAAGGCATTAGATGAATTGCATATTATCAGTCCACTTGCTGATGCCTCCCTTTCCAAGGAAGAAATTAGGCGAATTGGTAGGACTCTGGGACTTTCCGTATCCAATCGCCCCTCCGCCCCCTGCATGGCCACCCGTCTCCCGTATGGAACTCCAATTGATTATTCCATACTTGGCAAGCTGGAAGAAGGAGAAGTGTATATACAATCCCTGGGTTTTTCCGTGGTTCGGCTTCGCCTTCACGAAGACATAATAAGAATAGAAATTGAAAAAGAAAAGTTTTTAGAGTTTTTAAAAGTAGAAGAAGCCATTACAAAAAAAATGAAAGAACTGGGCTTTTGCTACATTACATTGGATTTGGAAGGTTTTCGCTCAGGAAGCATGGATATTAAAATTCTGGAAAAAAATAAGATATACCAATTATGAGTGTGGATTTAATTCTGAAAAATTAGTAACTGGGTCATAAATCAAGAATAAGTGAAAAGACAGGAGAGAAAGAAATGACATATTTAGCGAATGAAAAGAGATATGAAACGATGAAGTATGCCCACAGTGGTAAAAGTGGCTTAAAGCTCCCCATGGTATCTTTAGGGTTCTGGCATAACTTTGGTACCCATGGAGATTTTAACAACATGAAGCAAATGTGTTTTACCGCATTTGACAATGGAATTACCCATTTTGACCTGGCCAATAATTATGGCCCCGAGCCAGGCAGTGCCGAAGCAAATTTGGGAAAAATATTAAAAGAAGAGATGGCACCCTACAGAGATGAACTTGTCATTAGCACAAAAGCCGGATATGATATGTGGCCAGGACCATACGGAGACTTTGGCAGCCGCAAATACCTTTTAGCAAGTCTGGATCAAAGCCTTAAGAGAATGGGACTAGACTATGTCGATATATTTTATCACCACAGAATGGACCCCAATACCCCATTAGAGGAATCCATGATGGCACTTGACACCGCAGTAAAAAGCGGAAAAGCATTATATGCCGGTATCTCCAATTATGACAAGGAGCACACCAAACAGGCCATGGAAATCCTGAAAGACTTAAAATGTCCATTCATCATTAACCAGTGTAGTTATTCTATTTTCAATCGTTGGATAGAAGAAGATGGCGTAAAGTCCTTTGCAGCAGAAAACGGCTGTGGCATGATTGCCTTTAGCCCATTGGCACAGGGTATGCTCACTGACCGTTATTTAAATGGAATTCCAGAAGACAGCCGCATTAAGACCGATGGAAGATTCCTGAAAGAATCCAGCCTTACCCCAAATCGCTTAGAGCAAATTAAAAAACTGAACGAAATTGCCGCAAACAGAGGTCAAACCCTGGCCCAAATGGCACTTAGCTGGGTATTGCGTGACGGCCAGGTAACCAGTGTATTAATTGGGGCATCTAAGCCGGAGCAAATAAAGGAAAACATTGGAATCGTAGACCATATTTCATTTACTCCAGAAGAACTAACCCAAATTGAGGTATATAGTAAGGAGTAACTTTGTGTATAGCGGTTGCGAGGACGCTCCTGGGGATGGACTTCGAACGCCTGAACCAGCGTCTTTCAAATCCCTTCGAGTGCCCACGCTCCACCCACTCCATTGAGCCTCTATGCGGGGAATTGTCTCGGGCAGTGACCCTCCACAATACCCCAGAGTCTCAATTCCGTTTCACTA
>JAVBLX010000197.1:0-29589 GCA_031553075.1 Acetivibrio sp. | reverse complement strand
TTCCGTTTCATTATTACTAAATTCAACTTAAAGACACCTGGTCGTGAAGATGATGACGATGAAGAAGGAACAAGAAGCAAATTGGCTAACAATGACTTTACTTCTATGGCTAAAATCATCTTAGAAGGTCTTGGCGGAAGTGAAAACGTGGAAGTTCTTGACAACTGCGTAACCCGTCTTAGAATTGATGTTAAAGACATGAGCAAAGTAAACGAAGCTAAGATTAAGACCGCCGGCATCAGCGGCATCCGCAAACCTGGTGGTAACAGCCTGCAGATTATCGTAGGAACCAAGGTACAGTTTGTGGCAGACGAAATGCATAAAATGCTTTAATTTAAATTTTAGGAGATGATATCATATGTTTAAATTGTTTCAGAATAAAAAAGAGTTGGAGATCTATTCACCAATTACAGGTAAGGTATTATCCATTACTGATACACCAGACGAAACATTTGCAGATAAGCTCATCGGGAACGGTGTAGCGATTGAGCCGGAAGAAGGATTGGTAGTTTCACCCATTAATGGAACCATTGCTACCATTTTCAGAACTAACCATGCCATTGGGCTTGAGACGGAGGATGGGACCGCGTTACTCATTCACATTGGTATAAACACCGTGGAATTAAACGGGGAAGGTTTTGAACGAGTTGCCAGCGAAGGCGACAAGGTTAAAGTGGGAGACCCTATTATGAAATTTGATATTGATTTTATCAAGAGTAAAGGACTTTCTACCATTACACCTGTTGTCATTACCGACGAAATACCTGATAGTGCCATCAAAGCAAATGTCGGAAATCAGGTCTCAGCAGGAAAAGAGATTGCTTTTACCTATAGCGGAAATTAGGTCTCGGGCAGTTATCTGTTATCAATTAAATCTATGTAATTGACATCTGCTAAGAGAAACCGGCTAACTTTATAACAGGAAAGGGCGAGCTCTTTCCTGTACGTAAAAAAAGGTTGTTACAGATTAAATTCTGTAACAACCTTTTTATTTGGAATCTGTTTGGCGTCATCTTTTCTATTGAAAAGTTGCCTAAATTCCATCTATGATTATACAAAAACAATATCGAAATACTGTCCTTGTATAATCTTATTTTACTCTAAAATCAAAATTTAATTCTGGCAAATTCTGGATTTACTTCCTTTTGCACCCAAAGGAATTTCGGCATCCAATCCAACGAATTTACCGTCCTTCTGCCATAAAACAGATTTCACAAAATTATATTTTTTTGTATCCCAACTGGTAAAGTCATCTTTTACCAGTCCGCCTGTGTCTCCAGAGTTAGCATTATAGCACCAGAAGGTGTGATGTAGCTTGTATTTCTTAATCAGCGTCCGCATATGAGTCATCCATGTTAGATTGGGCTCTGT
This sequence comes from Acetivibrio sp., assembly GCA_031553075.1. Classification (GTDB taxonomy): domain Bacteria; phylum Bacillota; class Clostridia; order Lachnospirales; family Lachnospiraceae; genus DIGJ01. The sequence continues at coordinate 28,218 of JAVBLX010000197.1, read as the reverse complement.
CATATAGCCGCCCCACTCCCCGATTAACAGAGGAGCAATCTTATCTTCATGAATATAAAGCCATGTATCATGCCAGTAGTCCTTATAGAGACTTTTATAGGTATAACCCTTTTTAAACCATGACTGAGCATATACAGCTGGCCCATAATCATGAGGAGAATACACCAGCTTGTTTTGATATTTTCCCAGGTTTACCGGGTATTTTTTTACACCTCTCAGATTCCCACCCCACCATGCATATTTTCCATTATAGTTCTCAATTCCTTCTACCATAATCAGCACATTAGGATTCTGTTTCAATACTTTTAAGGCGGCTGTTTGAGCCACATATTTCCAGTTATTCCTGTCCTTGGAATTATCCCACTTAGCCTGCCCATGAGGTTCATTCTTTAAGTCATAGGCAATGATGGTATCGTCATTTTTATACCGCTTGGCCATCCAGGCGAGGGCAGAATAATAATCGTTTACCGTAATCTTATCTTGGTACCATAGTTCCTCCATATGCCCCATCGGATCACTTTTAGCACTATGAATATCAATCATAATCTTGATGCCGTTGTTCCTGCAAAGCCTTACTACCCGATCAAAAATCTCCAGACTGTTAAGGTTCTTCAGCTTTGGATTCAAAGCAGCATTGTAGTTTGCCTTTGGATATTTTCCGCTTTGCCAGTTTTTTATCAGTTCTACCGAAAAAGGTATTCGAATCAGATTAAAACCATGATTTGCTATGGAAGCAATGGATTTGTCCAGATTGGCTGCCCATAGCCCATCAAAGGTGTTCGTTCCCGTATTATATCCAAACCAGTTAATCCCCGTAATCCAAACCTGCTTGCCATTACTGTCCACTATGGTATTCCCTTTTACAGAAAGCCAATCACTTACCTTCTGCTTTCCAGCCGGCGCTGGAAGGGCTGCTGATGTGGTTTTATCCACCGAGGTGGAGGTTGTATCTCTCTTCTTGCTGTCAGTAACAGAGCCAGTTTGATCGTTCGATTCGCCATCTTTGGAAGAAATTCCCGTTATTACTACATTTTTGTTGATCGAATCAAATTTAGATTGAACAAAACCCTTTATAATAAATCCAAATTCGGTGGTTCCTTTGGCATTTATGGAGCCGTTGTAATCCAGATTGGTTACTATAATTTGATTATTCTTAATGGTATAGTTTCCATTCCATCCCTGCTCCAAACTGCTTCCAAACGCATCACAGATTATCGTCCAGGCTGAAATTGCCATACTGCTGTTATTGGAAATCAGTCCATTAATCTGAGCAAATTGTTCCCCACTGGACTCCCATTGACTGACGAGAATTAGCTTCGCAGACAGTTGTGTTGCGGCGGCTGTTGCTTTCATAGGTATTCTTTTGCTTGGTTCACCAGTGGGAGGGTCGCAAGCATTTATAAACAATAGTATGACTAAAAACATACTTAATATTTTTATTAAATTTTTCATATTGAATCTCTCACCTTCAGCTCCGCTTATAGCCTCATTCCGTACACCGATTACTTCTATTTTTATTTTTCATTATATATATCCACCATTAGCGCAGTTTGTTTAATCTTACACCACTTTCAAAGGCAATCTGCATATACATTTCACTTTTGCTTAGCCCTTGGTGTACGGTCAGTCCCCGTTGTTCCCAAATATCAGAATCCAGGTTATCAGCTGCATATAGGAACTGTGCAAATTGGATATTGCGGAATTTAGCTGCGCAAAGCAAGGCAGAACACTCCATTTCTACTACAATACAACCAGATTTCTTCCTCCGTTCTACCTTCTCTCTGGTTTCCCGATAAATAGCATCGGTTGTCCAAGTTTTTCCTAATATGTAGGAATAGTCAAAGGTATCCATTACTTCCTGCAAAACCTTAACTGAAGCTTCGTCCATCTCAATATAATCACTTGCCTTATAATAATGATAGCTGGTGCCTTCGTCCCGCATTGCTTCGGTAGGAATAATCAGGTGTCCGTCAGCAATTTCTTTGTCCATAACACCACAGGAGCCAAAGGTCACTATCGTTTCCACACCACTGGCAACAAGATTTTCCAAAGTCGCTACCGCATTGGGTGCTCCCACAGGAGACATGCAGAAAGCAATGACACTGTCACCATAAGACATGCTATATATATTTTCACAGCCATTAGCAGACTCCGTATGTCCGATAATCTCAACGCCCGGTCTCTGCGCCCATTTATCCACGATGGAACGGGTATATGTCATAACGGCTATTTTGGGTCTTTTTTCATCCATTATCTCAGTAAACATGCTATCAGGATTCACTACGGCCTGAGGATTGGCATCATATTCGTTGAGCAAATCTGTATAAACCCGTTTTTCGTAGCCTCTTACCGTCATCAGTTCATTGATGGGAAATTCATAGCCTGCCCGCTCAAAGCCCAGCTTTCCATACAAATGCCGCTGTGCTTTCTCCTGGACAATCAGCTCCAACTTCCACAAATGGGCATCCTCGTAAATTTCAAACAACAACTCCATTGCTTTGGTTCCAATTCCTTTTCCCTGAAATTCAGGTACTACAAACAATGGGCCAACGGTGTAGATTCCTCGTTCCTCACTGCAGATACGGATTGCACCAATGTTTTCCTCTCTATATTTGATAATCCAGTATTGGTTGTACTCCTGTCTAAGAACCCGCTTGGTTTCTTCCAGGTGTTCCATAGCCGGATTGGTTTCATCATCATGATATTTCTCATACAGAGGCATAAAGGCTTCTCTTTTCAGGTTGTGAATCACCTCTGCGTCCCGTTTTGTAGCCAATGTCAATTCCACTTCTCTTTCTCTGCTACTCATAGGTTTCTCCTTTTCTTCCTTAAGGTTTTAGAGCGAACAAAACATTTTCACTCTTGGCATTTGGGATTTCACTTTTTCATGCAAGTGAAATCACGGCATTTCATTCGTTGAATGGGATAAATAATTTGGTATCATCTTCCTTAACTCCATCCACCATACTCATTACATACTCCCGTGAACGCAAACCTTCTTTTTCCACCCAGAGATGATAACCTTCGCTCTTCATTACCTCCTGCCGGATGGTATTGGCTGTTCCTGAAAAATAATATGGATTTACCCAGGCAAAGGTCTCTGCCATCAGCTTTGCCTCCTCTGGGGATACTCCTTCTTCTAACCGATTTACTACTTTGTTATAAGCATTGGTTGAAAAAAAGTCATGGGAATACTTCTCAAACTCTAATAAGTTTTTGTCCTTTTGCTTTGTTTTTATTGCCCAGGCATCTATGTCTACAGGCTGTGTCTCGTAATAGAGCCCTTCCCCGGGAACAAATTTGACCACGCCAAACTGATTGGTATACACCGCCAGTGAACTGGTGGCAATATCATATACGGTCTGCCCATTTGTGGTCTTGGAGTCAATCGCCTGAATATGCATATGGCCGCTAAGTACCAGCTGGGCATTATATTTCTGAAAGAGGTTAATAAATCGAACATTATTATCTACCGTATATCCATCAAACAGTATACTATGCTGAAGCAGATTGTGGTGCATTACGATAATCGGAGTAATCCCTCCTTCTTTGGCCTTTTCAAGATAGGTCTCCATCCACCGATAAGTGGTATCCCGTACCCGACCGGAAGCCTCAGATGGATGAGCCAGACTGTTATCTTCATATTTGGCTGTATCCAGCATAAACAGCCACAAATCCTTAGATACTTCTGCTATATAGCTCAAAGAGTCTTCGTCCTTGACCATGGCATCTTCTCTTCCATAGGAAGAATAAATTTGATCAAATTCCGTCGCCGAAACCGACTCCGCTGGTTCTAAGCTGGTTTTTTTATATTTAGAGGCATAAAAATTCTGAATGTCGTGATTTCCCGGAATTACGTAAACCGGAATCCCGGCCTTCTTTACTTTTTTTAATTTCTTAGCCAGGTCTTCATGGCTTTTCTTTTCTCCATTGAAGGTCAGATCTCCGCTTAAGATAAGGCCATCGGGGTGCTCTGTTATGACGGTATCCAGAAATGCGTCGGTAATTTCTCCTATATAATTCATCTGCTTTCCGTCACCAATGGACATCATCCGATCAAATAGTTCACCTTTCTCAATAAGTGCTGGCGATAAGTAGTGGATATCGGTCGCAAGGATTAGACGTAAGGAGTCATCCTGTTTTCCAGATGCATTTTGACTCTTGGAGGCATTTTGTTCTCCGCCCCATAAAAGTATGATTATCATTATAATGGTAAGTGCTCCTATCATAACGATAGAAAATTTGCCGGTTATTTTTCTCTGATTTTTCATTTTATGTCTTCCATTCTGGTCTCCCGTCCGCTCTTACCGGACACATGTGTTAATACTATAATAACACATTTTTTTAATCCTCTCCACATATTTATTGCATTCCTCGGGATGTTTTGCTATGATTTAACCAGTAAAAAAAATCCAAACGGAGGATGATTCAATGGCGACCTTTAAAGAAGAGGCAATTAAAAAATATGAAGATGTCATGATTAAACTGGCACTAAGCTCAGCCATGGAAATAGAAGGCAAAGAATTGGAAGAAAAACGCCTTGACCTGGAAGCCAGCACTCCAAAAACACCAGAGGCTGCGTTAAAGGACGAAGCCTCTCTTCGGGCTATTATGAAAGAATTTGACCATCACCAGAAAAAGCAGCAAAGAAAATCTCTCTGGGATACTTTACTCCAACGTAAAGTTCCCCTTTTATACCGTATGACTCCTCTTATCGCCGTTCTCCTGATTATACTTACCTGCTGTGACATTTCCCTTTTGTCCATTCCACTAAGGATTGCGTCCTTTTTCACCGGCACGTCCGGGCAGGAAAACAGCGTTACGGATTCACCTTCCATTGATTTGGAGGAAGCCCTTTTTGGTACCTGGGAAGAGGGATACATTCCTGGTTTTATTCCTTCTAAATTTGAAATCCGCTCTATCACCAATCAGTTCCCGGAACGGACCATCGTCTTGTCCAATGAAAAGGAACAGCTTATTACTTTTCATCAATATGAGGGGGTTCTTGATGATGAACCGATTTCTGCTGTGGCAGAAACTCCGTCAAATATCAGTCAGACTTCTCCTCTCATTACTCACGAAGGCAGTTTTATTTCCATTGCCTGGGAAGAGGATCCTTTCGTGATTGAAGTTAGTGGAATTGGTGTACAGGAGGATATCCTGATGGATGTTGTAAATGGCGTCACGAAAAAGACCCGTTAGAATTGCTTCTAACAGGTCTTTTTCATATCATTAACCCCTTATCATCATTTTGAACGGCTTTCGTGGTACTCCTGTTCAATGATTTTTATAAAACCCATGGCACCTTGCCCTAAACTACTTTTTTCACCTTTTTTTCGGTACCATAGATTTGTATAACAAATTTCATATTTATCATCAACACATAAATAGTTTTCTCTTGATTCGGTCACATCTGCCCCAATTTCTCTTAATCTCTCTCTTAAAAAGCTTTTTTGTTTATCAAACAGCATAATTTATCCTCTTCTACCCTCTGTGATCTCTCATTTTCATCTTTTTCAGCGGTCCAAACTCTGGCTCTTATGTAATTTAACTTTACCACTTATCATCAATGCCATTATAATCATCATGGACAAAACCATTGGCTGATATATAAATGATATATTCATCCCTAAGGAACCAAATATTATCCCCGCCTGAATTAGATAAATATATATACTGCGTTTTCTATAAACTTTTATTTCGATTTCTTCCATTTCCTTATTGGGGTTCCCTACTGGTGCCAACAAAAGGAGTACGACTCCTGCCAGGATGGTAACCGCAATACATCGTTGCATCGTCCAAATCGGTACTTTTAAGGAAAGAAAGGACGTCAGGAGTGCCGCTACCGAAATAAGATAGCACCTTGTCCTTGTCGCGGCATGGTAGCCACCTGCGTAGGATCTAAGGGAGACAAATGCTATAAAAAATATTACGCTTTGAATCAATGCCCCAAATAATGTCCCCAATATAAGAACAGTCACCAGATTTAACAGCGTTAATAATATTTGCTCTATCCCAAATTCCACGATTTCCTTTTCATCTTCTCTTGCATATGCGTTTGTCACTAACCAGTTTGTTATATAACTGCTAATTGACATTTTTAGAATTTACGCATTTTTTTTGCATTTTCCGGCAATTCGGATTGGTATGCTAAAAATGCGCATGCTGTATTGGCACTTACGGTAGTCGCTTTCTTAGCTAAACTTACTAATACATTTCCACTATTTTTTTTTGCTTTGTTCATCACTCTATCCTCCTATCGTTGATGGACATATTCTACCACATTTTTCTTCTCTGTCCCGCAACATGGTAAAATTAGTACTGTATTTGGTAAAACTTACAATTTTGGTGAACTTTTTCCCTTTTTTCTTCCAATTTTTTCTAAAATTTCCCTAAAATGTACCATTTTTTTACAGTTTTATCTACAGTTGAAGATACAAATAATCAGGAGATAAGAGTAAAAACTTTCTTTACCCTCATCTCCTGACTGATTGTCACACGTTTTATTCCTCCCGCCATACTGCCATTACGTGGTCGTAATAGCAGTAAAAACAATCCGCGAAGAATGCGCACTTCACACTTTACTTAATATATAACATGATATTTACCATAAAGTTATTATCTTTGGTATCAATCTCCATAATTCCATTATATTTGTCTACGATTCTTTGTATATTTAACAAGCCGATTCCATGCTCCGCCGAATTCTCTTTGGATGTGGAGAAAATGCTCCCTTTCTTTTCAATCTTCCCGGCATAATGATTACTGATGTTAATATATAAAACGCCTCCTGCATATTCAAGATTAATTTTCAAGCTTTTCTTCTCTGTCTTATGCATGGCCTCAATGGCATTTTGCAGCAAGTTTCCCAGTATAATATTAATGTCAAATTTATCAATGGTCAGGTTATCCGGCACGCGAACCTTAACATCAATATTGTCTGTCAGCTTATTCGCCTCTGAAATCATATAGTTCAAAATAGAATCAAAGCCTTCATTTCCAGTTTTTACATATTCTTTTGCATTTTCTATCTCCCCCTGCATTTTTTCCAAGTAATCCAAAACATCCTGATTATGATATTTTTTTGCACTGTCTGTCAGATAGATCATATGGTGCTTGATGTCATGTTTTAAAGACCGAAGCTGCCCATAGGTCTGATGTAAAAGCTCAACCTGATTGGCATAGCTCAGCATCTGCCTTTCCAACATGTCTTTCTCATATTTTTCCCGATAGGCTACTGCAGTCCAATCATACAGGTAAAAGGTCAGCATGTTGATAAATAAAATTGCTATACTTTGAGTAATGGACAGCATTTCGGCGCCATAATATACTAACAGGACAATTGAAACAATGCTGATGGAGGGAATAAGCATCAATAACAGCCCTTGTCTGTTAGGAATAATCTGTTCCTTTTTTGATACAATGAATTTTTCAATTACTAATTCAGCAATGAAATATACCAGATTTAAAATAATATTGTGAGCCAGTTCAAATATTTCAAAAGAAAGAAGACTTTGCAGTACCATGACTCCAATTACATCCGTGGCCAGATTTACCACATAAATAAAGACCACTGACAGCACCTTTTTGACAAATGAATCCTGGTACAATGCGGTAATTCCAAACAAAAATGCAATATTTACACATAAATTTAAAACTGGCATGTGAAACAAGATATTTAATCCCGTCGAAGCAACAAAAAAACCAGCATAGATAATAAACTCCATCCTCTTATCTACCCGTAATTGCTGAAAGAAAATACGGACGAAACGATAGATTACATAAATCCGGAATAAATTAGATATGCCATAGATTACCTGATAATAAAATTCCATTACATATGCCCCTTCCTTCTCTCTAATAATTGCATTTTCACCTTTTTACGGTATGCCTGACTGATAAATAAAACTTCATCATTTACCAGCTTTACACTATCCGATTCATATGCAACAATGCAGTCGAAGCGGACCAGAAAAGACTTATGTATGTTTAAAAACTCAACTGCCGGAATCTGCTCCAGGGTGTCATTTAACTTCCCGTAAAACCAGAATGGTTCTCCCGTGCTGTTAACCACTTTGATTTTCTTCCCTTCACTCTGGAAATAATAAATGTCTTTTACCGGAATACGAAAGTGGCGGTGTCCAAATTTATATTCAAAAAACTGAGATTCCACCTGCAATTCCTCTAAAGCCCGATCAAGAGCTTCATCAACTTCCTCAATTCCTAATGGTTTTATGAGGAAATCAATGGGGCGGACTTTAAACAACTGAAGAGCATAATTCTCTTTGGACGAAATGTAAATAATTTTTATAGTAGTATTCTTCCATTCATTTCGCAACTGTTTTCCAACCTCTACCCCACTCACTCCGGTCAGCTCAATGTCCAGAAATAAAATATCAACATGATTGCCCTCTTCTATAAAGCGAAAAAGGGCTTCGCCGGAAAAAAAGGCCTCTACCTGAAAATCTATCGCGTGTTTTTTGGAATACTCCATAACCATTTTCTCAACTGCTGCACAAGTGGGGATTTCATCATCGCAAATCGCTATGTAAAGCATCTTTAGCACTCTCACTTTCTTATATTTGTTGACCTTTTCCCACATATCCGTGATATTGATTGTTTGGACATGTGATTATTTATAATACCCATTTCATAATAATCTCTTGGAATACTTTCGAATCTTCGAAATAACTAAAGGTATCTCAACCGGTTTCCCTAAATGGTCATTCATACCGGCTTCCAGGCAAGTATCAATATCTTCCTTAAATACATTTGCCGTCATGGCTATAATGGGAATCGTTTGCCCCCAAGGATGCCCCGAGTTACGGATATTTTTTGCGGCGTCCAAACCATTCATAATTGGCATTTGCACATCCATGAAAATAATATCATATTTGTCAGGGTCTTTTTCAAACATAGAAACGGCAACTTCACCATTTTCAGCCAAATCAATGTTAATCTTTGTCTCCTCAAGCAGCGATTTGAGAATTTCATAATTGATTTCCACATCTTCAGCAAGCAGCAGATTAACCTCTGAAAAATCCGGTATCCGGGTGGACTCTTGAAGCCCTTCTGTTTTGGTATGATAAACAATCTCCATAAGGCAATCATAAAACGGAGAGGCAAAAATCGGCCTTTGGAGATAGGTCTCACAGCCATATTCCATAATATCATCTCGTACCAGATTCCATGAATTAAACTCAACAACAGGGACAAGCACCTTTTCCGGAAGTAACTGCTTAAGTACATGACAATTATCGAGTGCTTCTGCACGAATAGACGAAAAATCACAAAAGATAGCATGAAACGAATCTTTAACATTATCCCCATCAAATATCAGTTTCTTTACCTTGTCCGTGCATCTTGAAACAACACATGTTATGTTAAAACGTTCTGATAACGTTGAAAACCTGGAAATAACGGTCTCATCATCTGATAAAAGAAGAATTCTCAAATCCGCAAGCTGTTTCTGTAAAATGTTATAAACCTTATTCTCTTCCTTATCAGCACAACCCAGTGTAATAATCACCGTGAACTTAGAGCCAACATCTGGTTCTGATTTCACCGAAATAGAACCTCCCATCATCCTCGCAAGAGATCTGCTGATTGCCAGTCCTAAACCGGTTCCGCCAAATTTTCTGGAAATACTGCCATCTGCCTGCTCGAAAAAGTTGAATACTCGTTCCTGCTGTTCTTCAGACATACCGATGCCCGTATCCTCAACCGTTATCACGATTTCTGCCTGAGCATTCTCTCGGTGAGTTTCATCAACAAAGACAGATATCTCACCACTTGTGGTAAATTTAATCGCATTAGACAGTAGATTCGTTACAATCTGCGAAACCCGAACGTCGTCGCCGATATAACGCAGACGCAGATTATCCCCACTATTAATAATGATTTTCAGATTCTTTTCCGCTGCTCTCGCAGACATCATCGTACAAGACTTTAAAATCATCCTTTCGAGACTAAAGATCTTGGAATTAAGCTCCAGCTTACCTGATTCAATTTTTGAAATATCCAAGATATCATTGATAATAGTCAACAGATGCTCCGACGCCCCCTTGATATTATCCATGTACATCTTGTAATTCTCCATCGTCTCTGCCTTTTCTGAAAGTTTAACCATACCGGTTATGGCATTCATCGGAGTACGAATTTCGTGGCTCATATTTGATAAGAACTGACTTTTGGCAATATTGGCACTCTGTGCTTCGATTGTGGCTGCTTTTAGGGCATTCTCACTTTTTCGTATGGAATAGGCACCGGCAAGAATAGAACTGGCAATAACGGCAGGTTTAAACTCGTTCTCTGTCCATTCTACTTCATTATGGTAGTCCGAAATAACTAAATAGCCGGCACTTTCCCCCTCCATTACGATAGGAATGTAGCAGGTGCTTTTTGCTCCCAAAGATACCGCAGGATACTTGTCATAAAGCTGCTCGGTAGATTGGTGGTAATAATATGTATGTTTGTCTATTTCACGGCATATTTCGTCAATCTGATCGTGTTCAAACTTCAGACCTAGAATTGGAGGGAGATTAACCTCCCCACGATTCTCATAGGTGCATACAAGAGAATGGTTTTCTTGAAACTCAAAAATTGTCACCCGGTCTGTTTGGAAAAATCCCCGCAGTTCATGAAGGGCATTATCAATAAGACTATCAAAGCTATCATACGGCTGCGTGAAGGGCACGGAAAAGTTTGAAATAAATTCCTGTGACCTAAGTTGCTTTTCCTTCATTCTTTCATTGGATTTATGCTCCAACACATCCTCTGTCACATCCCATGTAACACCAAGGATTCGCTCTGGTCCGCCACTGGAATTATAAAGGGTTTTGGCGGTGCAATTTGAGTAAAGGAATGTCCCATCGGCAAATTCCATATACATGTTCCGATAATCAGAGGAACCATTTCCGCTAATACATTTTCTCAAATAGTCGAATAAATCACCATAAATCTTCTCATCCATTATGGGCGATATATGGTCTGTCCATTGGTCAATTTTAATGGGTGCCTTTGGTAAACGCATCATTTTTTCAAAACGACTATCAAAATAAAGCATTTTCTCCGCAATAGAAATCTCCCATGCCCCTGCATTTGCAAGACCCAGAGCAATTTCCAGACGTTCATTGGCAACTTCAAACTTACGTTGCGCTGTAATATCATGCATGGTTACACAAAAACCGATAACGCTTTGATTCTTGTCAAAAATAGGAAATAAATCTGCGCTGGCAGGAATCGTCACGCCATCATCTGTTATCAATGTAACTTCGCAAGAGTAGGGCTCTCCCGCAAACATCCTGGGAAGAGCTATTTCTCTAATCAGCCGGAGTGATTCCAATGTTAGATGTTTTTCATCTGCAAAAGCGTTTTCCGGACATTCCAACCAGCCTGTAATTTTATTCAAAGAAGGATTACAGTAAACAAGATTTAACTCCATATCAAAGCTTGCCAGCATATCCTTGGCATTTTCCAAAATCCCCCGCTGCCAGTCCACCATTAATTTCATCTCTACCTCATAGGCAATATCCGCACCAAATGAAGCATAGGCAATAACCCTCCCCGATTGATCTATAACAGGGAAGGAACTAAATCGGAGCGGTATCTCCTTTTTATGTTTATCCAGCAGAACCACCTCGCCAACAACTGTCTCACCAGACATGACGTTTGGAAAAACTCTGTCAAAAAAACGGTCAGCACCTTCCTGGTTGTACAGATCTTCAATTGGCAAACGATCGCCCAGCTCTAACTCAAGCCCGGTGGTGTGTTTGTATAAGTTATTTGCATAAAGTAATTTTAAGTTTTCATCAATTGCAAAAAAATGGATGTCGGAGGACTTATTGATCGCATCATGAATAAAAAACATGGATTGCAGATCCTTTGCTTTTTCCATGATATTGTCTTTTTCCGTAACATCGGTCGCAATACAAAATCGCACTTCCCTGCCATCATCCCATTCAACCATTCTCTGGTTGGTATCAAAATAACAGTTCAAATGCTTATTAAATACCCACTTACTTTCTATATATCCATCGTAATTAGCTACCCTCTCGACTGGCAAACAGTAGCTGCAGGGGGTGTCTAATCCCACCAGAGCAGAAAAACATTTTTGTCCGATTACATCACCCATTTTTTCTTTCAATTTATTATTGGCATAAAGAATCTCATGTGTTTGGGGATCGACGATGTAAACAAATGCATTTAATCCGTCATAGGTGGTGTACCATTTAAAATCAGTCAACCTCATACCTCCATTTTCTTTCGTATACGGTTAATTATATCATGCAAAAGTCCTTGTTTACAACGAATTCTTTCCTGCTTTTTACAAAAAAAGACAAAAGGAGCATACCGTTAACGATATGCTCCCCCTTTATTACCATTATTTGGTTAAAATGTACCAGCAAATATAATATGTAAGTTATATCTTTAAAGCTTAAATCTGTTTCATTTTCCTCCAAATTCCGCCATAACCTTAAACATCCTGTTTTTGTCAATCGGCTTAGTCAGATGTTCGTTCATTCCTGCTTCTTTTGACTTTTTTATATCCTCTGCATATGCATTCGCCGTCATCGCAATGATTGGTATGGTTTTTGCATCCGCTCTCGCTAATGCACGAATCGTCTTCGTAGCAGTTAATCCGTCCATCACCGGCATCATGATATCCATAAGAATCATGTCAAACTGGCCAATCGCCGATTGGTTAAACATGTTGACTGCCATTTGTCCATCGGTGGCGGCTGTAATCACAACTCCTGCCTCCTTCAAAATATACTGCAGAATTTCCAGGTTCAGTTCAACATCCTCTACCAAAAGGACCTTCAGCCCTGATATGACTGGTGAATAATCCTCCGACTCAGAAGTTTTTGGCTTCGGAGGATTTTTATCAATTAAAAACGGGAGAATAATTGTAAAGGTACTGCCCACACCTACCTTACTCTCGACCAGTATTTGCCCATTCATCTGCTCCACCATTTTCTTTACAATGGTCAGCCCCAGACCTGATCCCATATATTTTGTACGTCCTTCGCCATTTTCCTGGGTGAAGGATTCAAACATACGTTTTTGGAATTCTTCACTAATGCCAATTCCAGTATCGGCGATCGTAAATCGATATGTGACTTTATTGTCTGAGCATGAGACTTCCTCTATGCTTGCAGTGACACTTCCGCCCACCTTATTATATTTAATTGCATTGGTAGCTATATTTACAAAAATCTGTCTGATGTGTAATGGGCTTCCAAGCAGATGTGGGTGTGGCATATCTTCTTTTATTTGCCCCTTCATGGTAATACCATTTTCAGCCGCCAAAGGTTGTAGTATATCGAAGCAGCTTCGAATCATTTCACGCAAATCAAATGATTCTTCCGAAAATTCTATTTCTCCTGTTTCCAGCTTACTCATATCCAGTACGTCATTAATGAGGGAAAGTAAATAGCCAGATGAAGTGCGAATTTTATCATGGCATTCATGAAGCTTTTCAGGAGCGTCCATCTGCTTTGCGGAAATATCCAGCATTCCCATAATGCCATTAATCGGTGTTCTGATGTCATGGGACATCCTGCTTAAAAACTCGGATTTTGCAATATTGGCTCTAACTGCTTCTTCTTTTGCTGTCTCTGCGGCTCTTCGCGCTTCCTCAGCGGCTTTGTTCGCCTCCAGTAATCTTTCTTTATTTTTCGTTGTGACAACAGCATATAGGAAAAACATGGCTGAAATCAAAGCAAAAATGCAAAATGCAAACACTACAATGGCAATTACATGGTTCTGCATTATGTCAATAAGGGTATACTCCCTCTCCACATTTGATGCCGAAACCAGCGCGTCGTTAATCACATAATCTGGTGTAATGGAAACGCCACGACTCATAAAGGTTAAAAACGGAATGTCTTCCCCACGTACGGCAAAGCAGACATCAACGCTCTTTTGAAGGGGAATACTGCGTAAATCCTGTGTAATTGTACCTTCCCGTAACATAATCTGATAAACGTTAGTGTTAACGATAATGCTATTCGCCTTCCCAGCTTGAACAGCCTCCATGCATTCCACAAGAGATGAATATTCCATAATTTCTGCATCCGGATAGAACACTTTCACATAATACGTCTGAAAAGGACTTACTGTACTGACTGCAATTCTATCTGCCATCTCTTCGGAAGATAATTTATCATTTGCATAGAGCATTGTCATTGTCCCAGACGTCACTGCGCTGGTTAAACAAATGTCCTGTTCTTCTGCTGCCCAATAATCTCCCAGCACTGGCAGCATTACGTCAATCTCTTTCCGATTCAATGCATCCTTCATTTCATTATATACAAAATACTCCTTGTAGACAAAAGATACACCATACTTTTTCTCAATATAAGAAAGAACTGCTGGTGCCATACCTCTCATTTCACCCGTGTCTGGATCCGCAAAGCAATATGGTGCATAGTCTTTTATAAAGCCAACTTCAATCTCCCTATGAACTGCTAAGCATTCCTGTTCTTCTGTGGATAATACCTCTGTGATTTGAGACGCTCCGGTGATATATTTCTGATATACCTCATTATTATAAAAGCGATTTCTTGCCTGAATTTTTGCAAGGGCACCATTTAAGTCTTCCAGGAGGTCAGGTCTATTTTTATTTACACCAAAGTAAAATGGGGCATCGCCTAACTTGATAATTGGCACCCATCTGTCATTGTTCTCATTGCGGTCTGTAATCGTTGCTGATACTGCGGCATCCTCATGCCCCCGATTTAGTGCAAGGGTTCTTTCGACCGAATCAGTGTATTGAACGATTTCGCACTCAATTCCTTTTTGCTTACACCATTCAATAAATAGTCCTTCCTGATAACTGTTCTTGCTAACAGAAACCTTTTTCCCATTCAAAGTCATTTCATCCGTGGGGTCAATCCCAGTCCGGTCTGCTATTGTATAAATGTAATAACTCTCACGGCCTTGCTCTTCGGTGGAATAAGAAATATCCTGAGCACGTTCTTCCGTATAGGAGAGATTTCCCATAATGTCTACTTCGCCTGCTTTGAGCATCTCCAGTAGTTCGCTGAAGTTTCCATACACATACTCATATTTCCAACCACTGTAATAGGCAATTTGCTGATAGTACTCATATCCAAACCCACTTTTTGGCCGTCCAGCGGCTCCTTCCTGATAGCCCTCTGCAAGAAGATAGGCTACACGCACTGTTTTTTGATTGGCATTCTGATTGGCATTCTGCTCCATATCCTGTTCCATACTCTGATTGGTACTCTTGTTATCCGCATGTACTGGCACTGCCGAAATAAATGGATATATGAAAAATATTAGCGCCATATATAAACGGATTATTTTTATCATTTTTCTTTGTTCTTTCTTTTCCTTCATTTCTTCCTCACTTTTCGGATTTTGCCCTTAATTGGCCGTTCCTGCAAATGCTCCAGCACATATGCTCCTTTATGATTCAAAATTTCCACCGAACTCATACTGTCCCGGATGTCAATGATTCCAATATCTGCTATTTCTACATCCTTGATACTGCATATTGCCCCAACGATATCTCCTGCCCGCATTTTTGATTTCCGTCCGCCACCAATGGACAGACGCATAATTCCTTGTTGCAGTGCCGCCCCCTTCTGCGGCTTTACTTCTACCTTCTCCCGTTGCTTTTTCCAGAACTCTTTTTCAGCCAATGCTTCTTTAACTGGGCATTCTAAAACAGGTAAATCCTGTCCCATGTACGCTTCCACCATTTTCAGCATCCGTCGATCTTCTTCACTAATCAAACTGATTGCTGTGCCTGTCTTCCCATTTCGTCCAGTACGCCCAATCCGATGTATATAGGTTTCTCTTCCGGTTGGGAAATCATAATTGATAACATGGGTAATATTTTCAAAATCGACACCTCTGGCCGCTACATCGGTGGCGATTAAATAACGGAAACCACCTCGTCGGAATGCGTCTACTGTTTTTAGTCGTTCCTTTTGCTCCATCTCTCCATGGAGCATTCCACAAAAAATCCGGCTTCTTCTAAGCTTCTGAAACAGCACATTTACCATCTCTCTTGTGCCACAAAAAATCATGCAGTTTTCTGGATTTTCTGCGATCAAAATATCAAGCAGTGCCTCATATTTATGTTCTCCATCCACTTCATATAACTTTTGGGTAATCGCCAGCGTCTGCTTCTCATCTGGTTCCTGCATGATTAGCACACTGTCTTTTATATACTCATCAACTATTTGCTCAATCTCAGGTCTTAGAGTGGCCGAAAATAACGATATTTTTGAGGTCTTCGGAATCAAATCAAGGATTTCTTTTACCTCATCAATAAACCCCATATCCAGCATCTGGTCGGCCTCGTCGATGACTAAATACGTAATTTTTTCCAGCTTTAAGCTGCTCCTGCGAATCAAATCCATGACTCTGCCGGGAGTCCCCACTACAATATGCGATTTCTGCCTCAGTGTCTGAATTTGTTTATCAATAGGAAATCCGCCAAATACAGCCGGCACCTTTAAACGCTTTTTCCTCGCAATATGGAATGTTTCATCACTCACCTGCACCGTTAGCTCTCTGGTCGGCTCAAGGATTAATACCTGCGGCGCATTTTCTTCCCATACCACCTGTTCACAGATGGGAATCGCAAATGCTGCCGTTTTTCCGCTTCCGGTGGGCGCTTTTGCCACTACATGCTTTCCAGCCAATATGGCCGGTATTACCTCTTTTTGAATACTGGTAGGATTTTGATAGCCCAACAGTTCCAGAGCTTTTAGTATATCTTCGGATAGTTTATAATTGCGAAATGATTGATCATCCGGGCAATTATTCTTTTCTTCTTTCATAATATTATTGATCATTTTTACCAACTTTCAATTCATTCACTTTTTACACTTTTATTTATCATACTCAATCCTTTGTTCTTTCACAATGCCGTATGTCCTGTATCTGCCCCTTTATCCAAACCAGAACCAACACAGAATTATTTGCATGAAAATCAGATCATTGACATTTTCATTTCTTTTATTATTTTTTCCAATGTCTCCATAAGGACTTTTGCTTTTTCAAACTCATTCGTTTGAAGCAACTGTTGAATCCTGGTTTCCGTTTCCTTTTTCTTCTGCTCTAGCAGCAGATAGTCTTTGTCAAAATGGTTTGCATAAATCATCTGACGAAATTTACGGATGCTCATTCTACGCACCGTATTGTTCTCTACTAAAAGGACATAGTCCACGCAGTTGGATACTGTGTAAAAATCATGTGATACCATAAGAATTGCACCTTGGTACTCTGAAATCGCCTGTTCCAGGGCAATCTGCGCATAAACATCCAAATGCCCTGTAGGTTCATCCAACAACAGGAGGTTGCCGCTTCTTAATGAAATCACAGCCAATTGAAACAAGTCTTTTTCTCCGCCGGATAACTCACTCACTTTCTGACAAAGCGTCTCTCCTTCAAAGCCAAAATTTTTTAAGTAGTCCGTTACTTCCTTTTTCTTATCAAAACCTTTTTCTTCAAAAACTTCATACAAGGTTTTTCCATCGTCATACAAGGAGTCTGTGATCTGGCAAAACATACTGATTTCTGCATCTTCACTAATCCGGATTGTGTCTTTATCATTTTCAAAGATTTCATGAAGCAAGGTTGTTTTTCCGGTTCCGTTATTGCCAACAATTGCCACATGCTCTTTCGGCTTCATTTCAAAATTCACATGTTCTAAAAGTTGCTCATCAAATGCGACGCTATAATTCGTCAATTGAAGAATATTTTCGTCTTTTACTTCTCCTTCAAACTTAAAATGGATTTCCGGCTGTTTGATATCAACAAAAGGAGCCTTGGTTTTTCTTGATTTTAGTCGGTTCAACAAGGTTTGTCTTGCATGCACGGCTTTCCCCAGCGATGCATTATCCATTGCCGTCGCTTTCGCCCTGGTTTTTTCTAAGATTTTACTCTGACGGTCAATCTCTGCCTGGTCTTCAGCCGCCGCTTCTTCTAAATCAATCTTTGTGGCAAGAAGTTCATAATTATATTCGATATAGGTTCCTGCAAATTCTTGAACATCCATATTTTCCATATGAAGAATTTTGTTAAAGCAATGATTCAACAAATATCGGTTATGTGTGATAACAAGAAGGGTTCCTCTATGGGCATTGATCAGATTTCTTAAAGCATTCAAATAATTAAAATCCAAAAACACATCCGGCTCGTCCATAATAAGAAACCCTGGACTCAGCATCATTTCTCTGATTACCTGAACCAGCTTAAATTCTCCACCGCTCAGACTACTGATTTTTTGCTTTTCCAGCTTTTCCAATTTGGCTACTTTTAACTGCTTTTTAAAATTGCTTTCGTAATGGTCTCCATCAATCGCATTGAATTCATCTAATACTTTTTGATAGCCCTCGAAGCTCTGCTCCAGATTTTCTGCCGTCTCCATTTCCTTGCAAAAATCAGAGATTTTCTGTTCAAGTCTTACGAATTCGGCGCTGATATACTGAAAAACAGTCAAATCTTCTTTGGGATCCAATTGGGAAAATTGGCTCACATATCCAATCCTGCCTGTGATATTGGTTTCTATTTTTCCATCGTACAAATGCTCTTCTGAGTGCATCAGCAGGTCAAGTAAAGTACTTTTTCCAGTACCGTTGGTGCCAATTAATGCACAATGTGTATCATCTTCTATTGTAAATGAAACCTTTTTATATAAATCCTTTTGTGGATACGAGTAGGACAGATTTTGTACTTTTATCATAATTATGCTCCTATCTGCGCACGTGCGCACGTTTAAATAAGGGTTACCTCCAATTGAACCAGTTATTATATCAATTAGTTATCAACATCACTTACTACCTATTACTTTAAAGCCCATTGATAATACCCTTTATACCTTCCGGTCTTAACTTTTTCTACTTTGTAATCTGATATAGGGCCTTTCATCCTATTTTCCATAACCGTATCTTCTGTACTATTCCCACAAACAACATAATCTTCAATTGGTACATGTCCCTCCCCAAGTCTTATTACTCCAAGCATAACTTTATAATCCACATATATCTCTTTCCACTTTCCTTTTTCCAAAGAATTGTATTTAATAGGTGCTGAACCTATGTAATCTTTATAAAACACTTTATTTAAATCCTTTAAACTAACCGCTGATTTCACTTGAAACTTAACATATGTGCGTATGCATATTCCCTCCGAATCATATATTGTAGATGGTTCAACGGTAACCTGATTACACTCAATAACAACTTTATTTTTCTTAATGTCCTTGATATAATCTTTTACTTTTTCACTGTTGCCATGGGACTTCATAAAAGCGTTTACCCATTTTGAATCCTTATAATTTACAGAATATCTTAATTCCAAATAGTCTTCAATCATTTGACACCAACCCTCTTCATACATTTCCCGCATATTTATAAACGCAGTAAATCGGAATGGGTATTCAATTGGATCAGTAAAAGAAGAACAATATATTCCATTAGCCATCTGGTTTACTTTTGCTGGTGTTGTATAGGTTCCATTGCCATAAGGATCTTTTTTACTTTTATACCACCCTGGATTTCCTTCCCACTCTTTATAACTTTTACTATTTAGAATTTCGTCAATGGAGGAATTTTCTATCATCTTCTGCGTGGAACAATCAAAGAAATTAAATTGAAATGCCATTTCATAAAAATCATTCGGAAATGCCTCCAATATATAGGGAAAATCTTTTGCATTTTTAGGTAAATTAGTTGTTCTAATTACTTGCCCGTCCTGACTCAATTGCACTCTTATAGAGTTCTTTTTTAATCGGTTGATGCATTCTTGGGCTTCATCTGATGTAATGTAATTATTACCCTTGAATACCCGCTCTTGGTGGCATTTGCCCGGAGAATATCCTTTCATAAGACCTCTGACAAAACACCGCAAAACAGCTGATTGTTTCTCATTCGATACTTTATTTAAGTCGGTAATACGATTTTTGCTCACTACTTTTTCATATATTGATTCATCATATTTATCATCGTACATCAAGCAATACGCTTTATCCAGCAGCACCGCGGCATCCACTCTCTTTAATGGGGTATTGTCTTTATATGTGTCTTCGGCTACAAGTGGGGATTTTGTTAATTGTTCTAATTCGTTTACAAAATCAAGCGTTAGAACATTTACGCATTCTTTCGCATTAATCGTAATAGGTAATAGATTGCATATGAAAAAACTAACGATCATAGTTCTAATTAAATACTTCATATTTTTTATTTCCTTTCAATTGCAATTAAGCAAATTGTTCTCTTTGGAGCAATAAGCGTGAGCACCACAAGCAGATAGACTACCAGAGAAAACAGCAGCGAGTCAAGTAATACTGGCTTCATCATCTTGCAGAATGTTCAAGAGAGGTATATTATTTTTCCTGTAAACTTCGAGCAATTTCATCCAAATGCCTTGAGTTTGTACCACAGCACCCCCCACAAATAGTTATTTCCATTATCTCATAAAGTTCTTCTATTGCGGTAACTAATTCACTTGGAGTTGATGTATATAGTTTTTTTGAATTACTTTAACCGTTCACCAAGAGCTCCTTCCATCAAAATTCTTTTCCCTGATGCGAAACATGATTCAATCATTTTATTCCCCTCTTTGTCTCAATTAAATTACAAACCAGCCTTCCCCATTGATAGAATTTAGAAAGCAGCATAACCGCCTCAAAATGGGGATCTTATAGTTTCTCTATATAAACCTGCCCTCCTAAAGTAAAATCCAATACAACTCCACACTCAGGTGAGATGCTTCTCCATAATTTGTGCGTTCATATTTTCCGCCATTAGCGAGAATAGTTTTACGGCTACCTTCATTTGTGTCAACACAGCAAATCAATACCTTTTCCATTCCATATTCTTTTGCTTTTTCAAGGCATAATCCTAATAGCTCCTTTGCGTATCCTTTCCGGCGTTCGTTCGGACGGATTGAGTAGCCTATATTACCATCAAAAGTACATAATTCTTCATTGCTCAATTCATGCCGTAAGTGTATCATGCCAACAATCCGATCATCACACTCACGTAACGCAATATACTGCGTCGCAGTCGGGCATTCCTGATAAGGATTTGTTTCAGTGTTCTCACAGAGCCGACAGTCTTCAATCCAGTCAAGCACATTGTCAAACTCAAAAATGCGCTCTGAACCAGGTATTCGATTGCTACCACAAACAGTGAAAAAATCTTTATTCGCTTATTTATCAAACCCGCCTTTTTGTTTATTCGCTATAAGTCTCATCTCTTATCACAATTTCGTACAGATGGCACCATAATGCATAAGAATGAAGCCAATACCACCAATCCACCAGCAATGAGAAACCACTTTTCGACACCATATTTCCCCGCAAAAGCACCCGAAACGGCTAATCCAATTGGCCCGCTGAGCAGTCGAATACTGCTGGATAATGATAGCACCCGTCCTAAATACTTCGCTTCAAAATTACTTTGTAATAATGGGGTATACATCCCCCAATAAAACGGACCAGAGACTCCCATCAACCAGGAGCAAATAACAAATGCATAAAAACCATTCGGTGGCAGAATTCCAGAGATAAATAAACTGAAACTCATCAATATAAAAGAACCTACTATGGTGTAAATTTTATTCTTTGTCCCTCCCCATTTCGCCAATATTAAGGAGCCAAACAAAAGACCTGCTGAAAATACCACTTCAACAATACTTGCATTTGTGCTGGTGCCATTAAAGTAAGACATACTCATCAAAGGAAATAACGCACTGGTCGGCATCAATGCTAACGTGTAAAGGCTGCCAATCAACACCAGTCCAAGCATTCCCTTATTGGTCCGAAGAATTTCAAATCCTTCCTTTGCTTCACGTAAGACTTGTACTCTTCCAGCCTTTTCATCTTGATTTAATTTAGGTATTACAGTGATTGCCAGTGTAAATACAGCAATTAAAGCTCCGATAACATCTAGAAAAACAATCCCACTTAGGCTCCACGAACTATAAAGCACCGCTGCAATTATCGGACTTAAAATCTGGGACACGGACCCTACCATCTGTGAATATCCGGAGCATCTGGTCAATTGGTCTGGTGGCACAATCTGAGGTGTCACCGCCTGTAAACATGGTGTATGAAATGCTGAGCCAACGGAGCGAAGTAGCAAAACCACAAGAATCAGTTCTGTTGACAATATCCCCATCCAACCAGCTATCACCAAAACAAAGCTTGCCGCCGAAATGAGTAAATCCGATATTATCATAATACGCTTTCTGTTATATCGATCAATAAATACACCTATAAACAGACCCAGAATACCTTGCGGCAAAAATCCCATCATCATGGCAACCGTCAAAACCATTGCCGAACCAGTCTGATCAGTTAAATACCATACAATTGCAAACTGAAGGATTGAGCTCGATAATTGCGAAAATGCCTGCCCTGTCCAGATTGTAAAAAAGTTTCTTTTCCAATTACTTGATGATATCATCATATTCCTTCCCCAATAGTCTCATTTCCTTATATTTTCCTTATATTCTCTTCAATCTGCTTTATAACTGCAATAAATTCTTCATCACTTTTTCCAGTTGGAGCATTAAGCCCCCGGTTTCCTGGATTGTCACCAGTGCCATACCATGATTATCTTCCGCAATATACTCCTGAGTATTCTGGAACTGCGAGACAAGAATATTCATCCAGGAATATATCAAGCCTTTTTGCCCAATCCTCCATCGTCATTGGAATATGTCTTCTAGCTCCATTTTCTGCTAAATCAAGATATGCCGATACAATATTCATACATGATACACACCTCCCAGAATAACTCCAATTATGTCATTCCCATCTGTCACGATAAATGCCACACCCAATTCCAGGTATGCTTCAACCGTCCCCCATGATTCAAAAATTCTATTCATCAAAAAGTCTTTATTCTTGAAATCCTCTTCTATGCATTCCTTGTCGACCTGACGAAAAACATAGTTTTTAATTGGAGTCGTTATATCGTGCTTCTTATTTTTATGTAAATATGAAATTTCCTGATCCCTTATAATTTTATATTTTCCAAAGGTCTCGAGTAACCTTTCCTCAAGTTCCGAATCATCTGCCGCAAATTCAAATTCCATTTCTCCTACTTCTTTTAGCTGCTGAAACAATTCATTTTGAATAAACTCGATTAACAAATTGTACTCCTTATCGGTCTGTACTTTACCTAATACTCTAAAGGCTCCAACTGGAGCTGAATAAACAAGGGCAAAATGCGGGTTTTCTACTTCATCAACCCAAACCTTTCCTGCTGAATTTCCACACAAAATTCCAGAAAAGCTAGGACATGTTTTATCAATTACTATTCTCTCTGCAATTTGCTTATTCCCTTTTTCTATTTTAATCATAAAGATACCTCTTCTCACAACTTGAAATTTGTCAACGCCACATTGCTTATACTATTCCATAGTAATCCACATAAGCGATCGAACACCGCCTGCACGTTGAAACGACCGGTGTGCGTATCCAATACCACCACCAAAATTTTTTAACTTCATCTACTGCTATTCGTTTGCTGCTGTTTGCATCTTTTCGTTCATACCAGTACCTTTAATTTTTTCGCTGATTGTATAATACGCACTACCCAACTTCTGAATTGTTGTTCGCCTTTAATTTCCCAAGGAATCACCCCTTGGTTTCCGATTACTCTATTTTTTGAGTATGCAACAATTAATGCTATCAATTTTTTCTCGCCCCTTTTCATTGACCTCTAAAAATCAATTCATACGTTTAATGGCTTATATTATTTTTATGTATACAGTTTGCCATCAGTGGCAGTTGCTCGGTCCTTGGTAATCATCTTGTTCAGGTTATCAATGTCAAACCTTATTTGTATCCATTCCCTTTTGATAAATTTTACTTATTTCTACCAATCTTTTTCATCCATTCCCCTTAAGAAACAAACCAAACACGTCACCAGATTAGGAAAGCTCCGCACTGTTGATTTGCTTTTGCTTCTTGTTACAGGCAATGTCTGCGCTGGTGTAATGAGTGGCATATTGTCGTTCTATGTTTTCATCACCTCTTTTAGAGAAACGCAAATGTATATTTCCACCTTTGCCCCATTTTCGATAACTCGTCCATGACGATTTGAGGTGGTGCATTTGAGCGTAATTCCTGATTATACGGTTGATAACTGACAATTTCTTCAGATTGATTTTACAGACACGTTCAAGATAATCTATCTTCCCGAACCGCCAGTTCTCATAATCAGCCTTCGATAATACACCAACTATCATCAACACCTCAACCGGTGCAGCAACACCTTTATCTTTAATAAGCATATACATCGCTGAATTTACCTTGTCACAAAGTTCCTTCTCATTCATACATACTTGCTCCTTTTCTCCTTCTGCGTGGATTTTCGCATTTAGTGCCATGTTGAGTGGTATTTTCCAAAATGGAAACAACCACATTTTCAAGTTCATTAGTCTAATCCATAATACAGTCATGTAACTGTCACATTAACAATCCTTCTGTGAATTCAATCCAAATATAGGCAAGTTTAAAGTTATTGATTCCAATGTTTGCAATTGTTTTACTGTTAATTGACGAAGCAATTCCATTCGCTCCTTCTGATTTTTCCCCTGTTTCTGAATCAAGAAAATAAGTGTAATTGTTATCAGCCATTTCAATTGCCTCCATAATCACACTTAAATTACTTTCAAATATACACTCCTACATTTTTATAAAATATTATTCCAGCCATTCATTTGTTGTTCTGTTTCAGATTCATCCTCCATCTGCACCTGCGCTAAACTTAATTTGGGATGTACATATTCAATAAGTTTTCTTTCAGCGCAAGTTCAGCTTCTGATTCTAATATTTCTATTTCATTAGGATATCTCGTCTGTACAGCATACGGTGTAAGGTATGCGCAGAAATCCATAACAGAAGAAAAATCAGAGTCTATTTCTGTGCATTGTTGACAGAGCATAACAAGATTATGGGTTCTTGGTATTTCACACTCATTCTTTTCTAGAAATGCTTTTAATACTTTTTCTGCTGATTGCTGACATAAATAACAGCATATTTCAATCTGTTTTGGGTGCATTTCATAAAACAAATGCTCTGCGCTAATCAAATCATTTTTTATTTCTCATACCATTTGTAAATCAAATTGTCGCTCATACAATAATATTCCTTCCCTCTCTATCGTCTGCTCTAAAGTTTTTTGTTCTTTTCGTTCATTAAACTTTCTTTCTGTAGATGCCAGTACATCCACAGGAACTTGCATTTTGCATTTTGCCAACTCCTGATAAATTGTTTGCATTGCTTCCATTGGTCGTATAGAATCATCCGGTATCACAACAAAAAAATCGTAATCACTGTCCTTGGACTGTGTCCCTCTTGCATAAGAGCCAAACAAATATATTTTTTCTACTGGAACGGATTTTTTAATCTGCTCAGCAATATTTAAAATCTCTTTTTCTATCAAGGTGAGCCCCCCTTTACAAAATAAGATAATCTTATAATCAATTTTAATTTTATCATATACACAACAGTAATTCTACATGAATTCTATTAGCTTTTACAACCTTTTTAATTGGTTACATTATCTTCGAACCAAATCACACACGCTAGTGCGTGATAGCCTTTCGTTACTTTTTTTCTCTGTCAATCTTGCATTGGCAGAGTTTTTGGTTTACAATCATCTCATCTTAAAAAAGGAAAAACCCCACAGATGAGTTCAATGCTTAGTTTGGCGACCCGGCATCCCATTCTGTGAGGTTTAATCACAAGTATGAGTATAAAGCCTTTCGTCACATTTTTCAAGTCAATTCGTGCCCCGCCTGTATCGTTTTTTGTAACTTTACAATTAACTTTTATTTACAGGAGGACTCATTCCATGAATGTACAAAATACAAACTATCTGAGACAACATATCGACATCCTTTCTTTCCGGGATCTTGCTCCCGCTACCATTATGACCTACTCCTCTTACATGACACAGTTTATCGACTGGGTGGAAGCCAATCTTTTTGCTAAACCAATTCCTGATATTTCCTGGGAAGAAATCCGTTCTTTTCTCTTGTTTCTAAAAGAGGTTCGGCATCTTAACCCTCGTACAATTAATGTTTATATCGCTCAGTTGAGGGATTTCTATCATTATGTCCTGCATCGCGACTGGGATCGTTACCAGATTCCCTACCTCCACTACGATGAATTACTTCCAAAAGTGCCTTCAAAATCAGAAGTGAATTCTATTATTGATGCCGTGTATAACCCAAAACACAAAGCTGAACTAGCTCTTCTTTATTCTTCTGGTATTCGTGTCAGCGAGCTTACTCGTTTAAAGTGTGGAGACATTTATCATTCCAGAAACTGCATCTACATCTCCAGAAGCAAGAACCGTTCTGATCGTTATGCTGTTCTTTCAGAAAAAGCGTATCGCTTGCTTGTCGACTACATCCGTGTCTTTCATCCCCATGCTACAAAAAATGACTGGCTCTTTCCCGGACAGAAAGCAGGTTCTCATATCCATCAGCAGTCGGTTTATAACACGTTCAAGAAATGGCTGGCAGTAATGAAACTTTCGGAAGCTGGTTATACGCTTCACAGCCTTCGACATGCCTTTGGACTTCATCTGTACGAAGCAGCTGCTGACATCATGACCATCAAAGAAGCCATGGGACACAAATCTCTTTCCAGTACCTCTGTCTACCTGACGTTGGGTATCGGTAACGGAAGGAGTGTGAAAAGCCCTTATGATGACTGATGCTGTTAATTCCTACTCTGATCTCTGTGAGGATCAGTCAAAAGAATATCCCATTCGAGATGCTTTTCAGAGTTTTTACTCTACTTACGCCTCGAACCATTCCATATCTTCAGAACAGTCAAAGGCTGCTCGATGTATTTCCGAATGCAAAACAGGTTCTCTTGGTTATAACGTTAGTTTCTGTGAATCCTGCGGAAATACACAGGTGCATGCCTGTTCCTGCAATAATCGGAACTGTCCCTGCTGTCAATCGTCGCAGGAGCAGAAATGGATTATGGCTCGTAATTCTGAACTTGTGGAAGGTTGTGCTTATTATCACACCATTTTTACAGTTCCCTTTGAACTAAATGACTTGATTTATGAAAATCAAAAGCTTCTTTACAGCCTCATGTTCATCTGTACCTCTGAAACACTGCTTACTCTCTGTCGCGATAAGCAGTATCTCGGGGCTACTCCAGGAATTATCATGGTGCTGCATACGTGGGGACAGCAGTTGAATTATCACCCGCACATTCATTGTTGTCTTTCTGGTGGTGGACTTACAGAATCAGGTCAATTCACCGAATCCTGCCACAAAGGTTTTCTGCTTCCAGTGGGTGCTGTAGGAAAGATGTTCCGGGGAAAATTTATGGAAAAACTAAAATGCTACTATGAAAAAGGGCAGCTTTCTCTACGTGGAAAATGCACACGACTACGTAACCATTATAACTGGAAGGAATTCGTAGATTCTCTCTATGAAAAGAAATGGCTTCCTTTCGTCAAAGAGACTTTCAACGGGAATGGCAATGCTATTACGTATCTTGCCCGTTATGCTTATCGTACAGCTATCAGCAACAATCGGATTTGTGCTGTCACAGAAGATGATGTGACCTTCCGCTACAAGGATTATGCTGATAATAGTACTTCAAAGTTAAAAACGGTCACAGGCTCTGAATTTATTGGTCTATTTCTACAACACGTCCTTCCCAAAGGTTTCTCAAGAATTCGTTTCAGTGGATTCTTAAGCAATTGTTGTAAAACCAGAAAGTTAAAACTGATACATAGGCTGCGGAACACTGTTTTTATTCCCAATCCAGTAAAGGGAAAATCCATGGCTGAATTAATGCTCTTGTTATATAATCGTGATATATGCGCCTGTTCCCAGTGCAGCGGACATGTGATTCACTTTCCCCGAGGAAAACCAATTAGAACGCATTCGATAAACTGCTCTTTGACATAGGAATAATCAATTTTCAGACTGTCCATAGGGATGGTCCTATTGTCATGCAAAGAATTCTGTGACACCACTTTGCTACGCTTATTTGAATTTTGAAAATTTATATAATTTGCGACAGAAAGCTTGTAACTTACAATTACTTGGAAACAATCAAAACTACATAAGACGTCCGCGTGTGTGACTTGGTTCAAAAGAAAAGTACTAAATCAGGGGCTTAAAGTTCTTCTAAGACCCCTGATTTTTTGAGCCCCTGACTTAGAACTTTTCTAATTTATT
>JAVBLX010000175.1:0-4288 GCA_031553075.1 Acetivibrio sp. | reverse complement strand
AATTTCATAAAGAGCCTAAAATAAAGGCATTTTTGTGAAAAATAAATAAGAAAGTATAGAGAGGAATTCATATGCCATATGTATCTATAAATAATTTAAGTCTTTATTATGAGGATATTGGCTTAGGGGAGCCTATTATATTTATTCATGGAAGTTTATCAAGAGGTGCCTCGACTTTTAGCGCACAAATTCCGTTCTTTGAGCATTCAAACCGATGCATTTGCCCCGATCTTAGAGGTCACGGAAAGACATCATGCTCAGACTTGCATTGGACACCTATGCAGCTTGCTGATGATATTATTGCACTTATGGACAAATTGCAAATCCCCAAGGCTAATATTGTTGGACACAGTATGGGCGGGGATGTGGCTATGTATTGTGCAATCAATCATTCGTCAAGAATTTCTTCTATAGTCTCCATCAGCTCAGGTGGTGCGGTCAATGATAGTGTAACAGCCTATTTGGCAAAGTTTGATCCTCAAAATATTGATATGACTAAATATTTTGACTTTATTGAAAATATGAAAAAGGAACATTTAGCCGCACACAATGGAAATTGGCAGGAGTTTTTAACTCAAACAATAGTAAACTGCAATAAGTATCCCGACTTTTCCGATAATGAACTTCAAAAAATCACCATGCCTTTTTTGCTTATTTATGGAAATAAGGATACAATGATTAAAGAGGGCGAAATCGAAAGACTTCGTAAGAATATAAAGGATGCAAAGGTTATATGCCTGGAGGATACTGGCCATTTTCCACATATCAGTAATCAAAAATGTAAGGAAGTAAACAAAATAATTTCAGAATTTATTCATGGAGGATGAAACAATGGATATTGAAATACGTAAGTTGACACCCGATCTTGCACAAGATTATGCACATTTTTTTGATGTAACACCTCACGATGTCAACATAGATGAACAAAAATGCTATTGTGTGACTTGGCGTAGCGACGACTCTTATGCCGAAAATGATAATCATTGGTTTCCCACTCGTGAGGAAAGGAGGGCACACTCCATAGAGTTTGTCAAAGCTGGTAGCTTGCAGGGCTATCTTGCCTATCTTGGAGAGGAAGTTGTCGGGTGGTGTAATGCTAACGCGAATTGTCAAGAGTGCGTCAATTTTCTGCGTTCATATTGGCCAATAGGGGAACATAATGCAGGACTTAAAATTAAATCTGTATTTTGTTTTGCAATTGCGCCAAAGGTGCAAAGGATGGGTGTAGCAACCAAAATGCTAGAGCAGGTATGTTTAGATGCGGCTGCTGATGGTTTTGATTTTGTCGAGGCATATGTCTACAATGATTTTAATACTGTTCCCCATGATTTTAGAGGCCCTCTGGAAATGTATGAGAAATGTGGGTTCCACAAGCACGGCGAACAAGACGGTAAGGTTGTTGTGCGAAAGGCACTAAAATAGCACTTCGCTATATTTAGCATTAATTAATCCTATAATCAAACTTGGGGGTAAAAATAAATGATTAAAATTAGAAGTATGATTTTTGAGGATATAGAAAAGCTTGCATACGAGTTTTCTTTGCAAGGCTGGTTAGAAAAGTCTGTGGAGCAATTCACAAAATATTTGGATGAGCAAAATAAAAAAGAGCGTCAAGTATTTATTGCAGAGGTTGACGGAAATATTGCTGGATATATAACTCTTTTGCCCAATGACCCAGAAGGCCCATTTGCAAATAAAAACATTCCCACCGTTTGCGATTTTAATGTTCTAATGAAGTATCAAAGACAGGGTGTTGGTTTTGCATTAATGGATCAGGTTGAAAATGCTGCAAAAGAAACTTCTGATGTTATATGCTTGGGCGTTGGGTTATATACAAATTATGGCACTGCTCAAAGAATGTACATTAAACGTGGATATATTCCTGATGGTAGCGGTGTATGGTACCAAGGTAAAAATCTGCCACCATATGATGAATGTGTTAACGATGATGATTTAGTACTATATTTAAGCAAAACGCTTTAAGCCATTTACCCGACTTTTTTGTGCATCAAATGCAAGGCTAAAATTTATTCTACATCCTATAATCATCTTGAAAGGAGGGGTATTATGGATTGGCTTGAGCGAATGAATAAGGCAATGGATTATATTGAAGCAAACCTAGCAGATGATATTTCATATGACAAGATTGCCCAATTAGCCTGCTGCTCTAAGTATCATTTTCAACGTATGTTTCCATTTATTACAGGTGTCTCACTATCCGAATATATTCGTCGTCGCAGACTGACCTTGGCGGCTTTTGAATTGCAGACCACCCACACAAAGGTAATTGATGTGGCTGCGAAGTATGGATATGAATCACCTGAGGCATTTACCAGAGCATTTAAAGAGCTTCATGGAATAGCACCAAATTCAGCGCGCGATATTGGTGTAGCTCTGAAAGCCTATCCCCGAATGACCTTTCAAATTTCGATTAAAGGAGATACGGAGATGAATTACCGAATTGAACAAAGAGAAGCTTTTGAGGTATTTGGTGTCTACACCGAAATTAGCACAAACCAAAGAACTGCATTTAAGCAAGTACCTGAATTTTTTAAAAAGTGTGATGAAGAGGATGTCCCTGATGAAATCAACGAGCTATTAGGACGTTTTCATGATAACCACACTATTTCAGCACTATATGACCACACGGAAAACTCATTTAAGTATATGCTTTGTAATTTTCTACCTAAAGATATGGAAATACCTTCAAAATTTACAAAGCTAACCGTTCCTGCCGCAACATGGGCTGTCTTTGACTCACCTGACTGTAAGCTTCAAGACTTGTGGAAGCGAATTGGCGCAGAATGGTTTCCAACGGCTGAATACGAACAAATTGAGGGGCCACAATTTGAAATGTATTATGGCTTAGCTAGACATAAAAATGTTTTTGGAGAAATATGGATTCCTGTAAAACAAAAATAATATAGTCAAAATAAAACCCTGTCGAAATTGAATTTTTGACGGGGTTTTGCTATAGTAAAATAAATAAATGAAATTTATATCATGAGGTGACTCATATGATTGAAAAAATCTTATACAACGAATTATTAAACAGCGGTGCTGACCTAATCGGGTATGGTGATTTATCGGAGCTTCCTAGTGAAACAAGATACAATCTGCCGAGAGGGATTTGTGTTGCCGTAAAATATTCTAAAGAGGCTATGGAAAGCATTATGGAACACCCTTCTGCTAAATATCTTCAGGAATATCATGATTTGAACGAACGCCTTGACAATATCGTTTCTCGCGGAGCACAAGTTTTGCAAGAAAATGGATATAGAGCAGTGGCTCTAACTCGAAGCGAAGTAGAAAAACATGCAACAGATTATGCCTCTCTTCTACCTCACAAAACAGTTGCTACAAGAGCTGGCATAGGTTGGATTGGCAAAAGTGCCTTACTCGTTACAGACCAATATGGTTCCATGATTCGTATTTCTTCTATTTTGACTGACGCTCCTTTACCCACCTCCGAAGCAATTAATGTTTCAAGGTGTGGAGATTGTCAGCAGTGCCAAGTTCATTGCCCCGCACAAGCTATACAAGGTAATTCTTGGTCGGTGACAACGCCTCGTGATGAGCTAGTAAATGTTGCCGCTTGTCGCGAAACTGCGCGCAAGCTTGCCAGTCAGTACATACAAAAAGAAATTACCTTGTGCGGAAAATGCGTAGTATCTTGCCCTTATACAAAGCGATACCTGAAAACATTGGAAAGGAATAGTGATTGAAATGGAAATCTTAATTGAAATTATCGGTGAAGTCTGTGGCGTCTTTTTTGACGTGCTTGAAGATACTGTAAGAAGCAAAAAAATTCCTTTGCTAATAAGAATAATTATGTCACTCACTATTGGGATTGTTTTAATCATAGGCACCGTTTGGGTCAGTCTTGCCATACTAGAATCTCACGGTATTATCGGAGCAATTGTTTGCTGTGTGATTGGATTTGTATTTTTTGCACTATGGCTTTTCTGGTTTTTTAAAAAGCTAAAATCATATAGGCAATAACAGAAAGGAAGGATTTTCAAATGGAAAAACCACGAATTTTTACAATGTCCTTTGCAAGTGTTTACCCCCTTTATATTGCCAAAGCAGATAAAAAGGGACGTTCCAAGGTAGAGGTTGATGAAATTATCTTTTGGCTTACTGGCTATGATGAGGACTCATTGCAGAGGCAGCTAGAAAAGGAAGTGGATGTGGAAACCTTTTTTCTAGAATCTCCCGAGTTTAATCCAAATGCTTCTTTGATTACTGGCTCCATCTGCGGTTATAAGGTGGAAGAAATTGAAGACGA
>JAVBLX010000163.1:0-35742 GCA_031553075.1 Acetivibrio sp. | reverse complement strand
CCAAGGAAGCCGTTCCGGGGAGGCACTGATTCACCCGCACTTTCGGCGTTCGCAACCTATATCTCAGGAGCGTCCCCTCACCCCCTAAACACAAAGTTATTCAATCAACACGTCCTTCACGGTATATTTGGGACGTTTTTTACTTTCCAGATAATTTTTTCCAATATACTCGCCTATAATTCCAATTGCCACAAGCTGAAGACTTCCCAATGTCCAGATAGATACAATTAAACTGGTCCAGCCACTGACTGTGTTACCAGTAAAGTGCTGAAATAAAAAATAGATAATCATCAGGATACAGATAATGAAAAACAAGGCACCACAAACCGTAATCATCCGAATCGGACGAATACTGAAGGAGGTAATTCCTTCAAAAGCAAATTTAAACATCTTCTGGATGGAATACTTGGTTTTTCCGGCAAATCGGCGGTTTCTTTTGTATTCTATAGTTGTAGAATCAAATCCAAGCATGGGAATCAGTCCTCTAAGGAACAGGTTGGTTTCCTGATATTCCGATAGGGCTACTAAGGCTCGTTTACTTAGAAGGCGATAGTCAGCATGGTTGAATACCAATTCCACTCCCAAAAAATGCATGAAGCGGTAAAAGGTTTCCGCAGAGTGTTTTTTTAAGAAGGAATCGGTTTTTCGGTTGACACGTACTCCATATACTACGTCATGACCTTCTCTGTAAGCTTTTACAAATTCATCAAGCTTTTCCACGTCATCCTGTAAATCGGCATCCATGGTAATGCAGATGTCTGCATACTCTTTTGCTGTCATCATTCCTGCCAGAAGTGCATTTTGGTGTCCAAAATTTCGGGAAAGGTCTAAGCCGCAAATATGGTTGTCTTCTTTATGAAACGCTTGGATCATTTTCCAGGTTTTGTCCTTTGAACCGTCGTTGACAAAAAGAATCCTGCTGTCAGGAGAGATTTCCCCTTGGGAAATCAGTTGATTGAATGCCTGTATTAATTGTCTCCTTGTTTCTAGCAAAACGGCTTCTTCATTGAGACACGGAATTACGATCCATAAAATTGGCATTGTTTCATCTCCTTTTCGCAGGATTTTATGATTCAGACCTAAACCAGTCTATCTTATCGGCTTAGGTCTGTTTTAAACTTTTTTATATATTGATTTTAACAACGTGTACTGTTTATTGAGAAGATGCACTGGCATTGGCTTGTTCATTGTTCTGGCCGTCCGTTTGAGCCTCTGTCTCTGCGTTTTCACCTACACCGTAAATATACTCCTGTAAAGCAGCATTATT
This sequence comes from Acetivibrio sp., assembly GCA_031553075.1. Classification (GTDB taxonomy): domain Bacteria; phylum Bacillota; class Clostridia; order Lachnospirales; family Lachnospiraceae; genus DIGJ01. The sequence goes on along the minus strand of JAVBLX010000163.1, from coordinate 34,475 downwards.
TTTTTCAAAATTGACTAAAAGTACAGAACCAGCTGATTTTACAGTAGAGGTGCTGTAGCTGTTATTCATTGGTATCCGGAAAGTTTCCAGGTCACTCATACCTGTGCCTACTGCAGCTGCAACATAGCCTAAAATATCTGTTTTGGAACGGTCGGTGGTAATATAATCTAAAAGTTCATTTGTGATACCAACCAGTTCTATTAAATTTTTTGTTTTATATTTGGCAAAGATGGCACTTAATACTGTCCTCTGACGATAGGTTCGGCCAAAGTCATCTGATTCTCCACTACCGGCTTTTTTATAGCGGACACGAGCATAGCCAAGAGCCTGGCTTCCAGACATATGGTTCATACCTGTTACAACATTTCTTTGCTTTGGATCCGATATGTAATCGGTTCGGTTGAGATAACTGGCTTCTGCTTCGGTCAACTCAATGTCAACGCCTCCAAGCTTATCTACAATGGTTTCGAAGGCGCTAAAATCAACTCTGGCATAACCGTCTAAATGCACCTCAAAGTTCTGCTCTATGGTTTCCACAAGAAGCGGGCCTCCACCGATGTTATATGCTGAGTTAAGCTTTCCATGTCCATGACCGGGAATCGTCACATAACAGTCACGCATAAGCGATGTGAGCTTTAATGCTTTCTGCTTTTGGTTTATCGTTGCAATCATCATGGAATCAGAACGGCCTCTAGTGGTATCCTTCATCTTTTCTTCACCAATGAGCAGTATATTTATGACACTGCTATCTGTTGGCTCGATATTTTTTAAATCAATCTCTTCTTCCTCACCTTTTTCAATGGTGGGGTCTTCTACCACCACGACATCTTCAGGTCTTTCGTAATTCAAACGACCTAAGAAGTAATTTCCGGCAAGTGCGACACCAAGGATAAGTACAACCAGTACTCCGCCAAGAGCAATGAGGATCTTTTTTGTTTTACTCAGAGTCTTTTTCCCCTTTGATGGCGGTGAAAAGTCTACTATGGTTTCTGTTTGGTCAAGTTCTTCGGAAACCTGCTTACTTAAATTTTCTGTAATTTCCTTTAATATAGAGTCTGTATCATTATTATCATCATAAAATGGACTCACTTTTTCATCCTCTTTTCTAAATGCATCTTAATATACTTTAGTTAAATGTTAACTAAGATACTTTAACATTTATATGTCCATTCGTCAATGTGTCGATTTATAAAAATACCTTAATTTTTAATTAAAAATCACTTGGGAATACAATATCCATCTGCTTTCTGGCATCGTCCATAATTCGCATGGTGATAATGGAATTTTCATTAAACTGACCGGAATCCTTTCGTTTTCCCTTTATCATATCTAAAAATGCCCGCACTTCATAATACATATCTGGATTTATGATTTCAGGACAAATTGTTTCTTTTTCACCGCTTCTTAAGATTATCTTAATTTTTTCTGGTGAGGTCACTGGTGAGAATACAATATTTCCCTTTTCTCCCTGAATTTCTGAAGGCAAGTAAGAATTGGTGATTTTGGAGTAGATTACCTCGGTCTGCATCTCTTTGTATTTACCCAAAATACTGCCAGAGCCATCAATACTGCCTGGCAGTATATAGCCCTTGGCAGAGAGCCCATAAGGCATCCCAAAAAGACTGGCCATCATATGGATACCATATACACCAATATCCATAATAGCACCGTTGGATAACTCTTTTCGAAAGGCATTTTCTATTTTTCCATTTTTATAATTATCATAACGGGAGGAATATTGACAATAAACAAAGGTACCTCTTCGAATCGTTCCGATTCGTTTCAGATTGTCTTTAATTATCTCATATCCGGGGGTAAATACATTACGGATTCCTTCCAGTAAAATTACTTTCTTTTCCTGCGCCAGTTGAAGCATCGCTTCCAATTCATGGGAGTTGGTAGCCATCGGCTTCTCACAAAGTACATGCTTGCTGCTTCGCAGCATCAGACAGGTTTGCTTTTTATGATGAGCCGTTGGACTGGCAATATACACTGCATCAATTTCCTTACATTTGGCCAGCTCGTCCAAATCGTCAAACGTGAGAGCCACTCCATGCTTACCGGCAAACTCTCTCGCCCGTTCCATCGTCCTGGAATATACGGCAGCAAATTCAAAATCATCACATAATTTTGCTGCTTCTATAAAACGCTCTGTAATAAAATTAGTTCCAATTACTGCAAATTTGATTTTATCCATTCTATCCCTCTAGCTCCATCCTGTTCTCACACTTCTCGTAATGCCGCATCAGCGGCACAAATACTGCTCTTGTTTTCATGAGATAGTTTACCATAAAATGAGATATTTTTCCACAAAAAAACAAGACAAATTCTACACTTTTTATTATACCTGCAACCGGAATACATAAGCATTTTTAAAAAGTTGACAGAACGTAATTTTCAGTATAGAATAAAACACGTTAGTATTTTACTTTATTAAAGGAGAATCCTATGAGTTTAAATTTTTTAAGAGAGGCTATTACTCCACAGGAATTGCAGGAAGAATTCCCTCTTCCCAAAGAGCATGCTGCCATCAAAGAAACACGTGACCAGGAAATAAAGGCAGTATTTACCGGTGAATCGGACAAGTTTCTGGCTATCATCGGCCCCTGCTCTGCTGATAATGAAGATGCTGTTTGCGATTATATCACCCGGCTGGCCAAAGTCCAGGAAGACATAAAGGAAAAAGTAATTATCATCCCCAGAATCTATACCAACAAGCCCAGAACCACTGGTGAAGGCTACAAGGGTATGGTTCATCAGCCTGACCCGGAAAAGAAGCCTGATTTATGTGAAGGTCTTATTGCGATTCGCAAAATGCATTTACGTGCCATTGCAGAGACTCATTTATTTGCTGCTGATGAGATGCTGTATCCCGATAACTGGTCCTATTTGGAAGACATTTTATCCTATGTAGCGGTTGGTGCCCGTTCTGTCGAAAATCAGCAGCACCGTCTGACCGTTAGTGGTATTGATATTCCATGTGGAATGAAGAACCCTACCAGCGGCGATTATACCGTTATGTTAAACTCCTGTATTGCTGCTCAGGGAAGGCATACCTTCCTCTATCGCGGCTGGGAAGTTAAGAGCGACGGCAATCCGCTGACCCATACTATTTTAAGAGGTGCTGTCGATAAGTATGGTGTTTCTCATCCAAATTATCACTATGAGGATATTTCACGTCTGATTGAACAGTACAACAAACTTGATTTGGTAAATCCCGCTACGGTAATTGATGCCAACCATTCCAATTCTAACAAGAAATATAATGAGCAGTCTCGTATTGTATCAGAAATTCTCCACAGCCGCAAGGTTTCTGATGAGATTCGCAAGTTTGTCAAGGGTGTTATGATTGAAAGCTACATTGAGGAAGGAAATCAAAGCATCAGTGAACGCGTTTACGGAAAATCCATTACCGATGCCTGCATTGGTTGGGAAGAGACAGAGCGTCTTCTTCGTAAGATGGCAGACAACCTGTAGTTTTACACCGTAATATCAGCAATCATGTTGCCGCACAAGCAAGTTTATCACCTATACCAACAAGTTTATCAGCTTGCACAATAGCCACGAATTAATAAAGGTTTCAAAAATTGCTCCCACCAAAAGGAATATACATAAAATTCCAATGTGGACCAGCAATTCTTTGAAATCTTTCTTTTTATATCCCTGAAACAAAATAAAAAACAGGACAAAGCCATAGATCAACCCATGAGGAAAACCATAAGCAAGCCCATAAATTCCGCCTCCCACTCCAAAACTGGCAAAAAGGCTGGCCCATAAAAATGCAAAATGAAAGCCCTGATAAGTGGTAAAGCAAACCATTGCTGGCTTTCCAAGCCCGGAAATACTACATAAAATTAACAGAAAAAAACATAAAAATACTCTTTTTACCGCTTTCCAGTATAAAATTCCGTACTGGACACTTCCCTTTTCCATTTTATCTGCTATCTGCCCAAAATAATTCTGAAAAGCCTCTCCATATTGTTGTCTCCAGGCATAAGCACATAATACCCCAATCAGACAGCCAATAAAAAAAAGGATACTTATTATTTTCAGGTATCCATTTTTTTCCATAATCCATGCTCCTTTAGACATTTTTTCTATTCTATGAGAAAATGCCTCATAAAAGTACTAACTTGTCTAAAAAGCTTTAGCTTTATAAATTTTTCAAGGTTTTATAGGCCAGAACCGCTGAAATGGTTTTGCTGTCCTCAATGCTTCCGTTAAAAATCATTTCAACCAGCTCTGCTACGGTGTATCGTTCAATGGCAACATACTCGTCTTCATCCAGGTTCTGTTTGGATGGTTCCATTTTTTCCGTATAGTAAATACTGATTTTCTCATTGCAGAAGGCTACTGTTGTATAGATGTCAATCAGATGATGCGCTTCTAATGGCCGATATCCTATTTCCTCTTCCATTTCCCTCATGGCACAGACTTTAAAATCTTCATCGCCATTTCGACCACCCGCCGGGATTTCCAATGTGCTTTTTTCAATTGCGCCACGATATTGCCTTACCATGACCAGCTTGCCATCTTCATCGACTGCCAGAATAGCCGCAGCTCCTTTATGATGAATATAATCCCAGGCCGCTGTATTTCCATTGGGAAATTTCATGGTATCCTCATAAAAATCAACAATATTACCTTTATGGACCAATGTTCGGTCAATTCTTTTAATCTCTTCCATGTCAGCTTTATCTCCTGTCCTGTTATCCGATCTGTAACCGTTCTTCTTCCAGTTATATTTTTGTCTAATTCCATGTTGAATTTTCCGGCTTTTTCTATTCAAGTTTCTTGTTCAATTTTAACCTATCCATCATTGTGCAAATCCTTGATTTGGAGCAGTTGCTGAATTAACTGATTGACTTTCTATTGTTTGATTCTCTGCCGTCTGATAACGGTCCCCAGTCTCTACCGTTCCAAAAATAAAATCATGCATAAGCTGGCTGTTTACCTGTAAATCAGGTATTACCACCGACATACCTCTGACTCTGGTCATCTTATATGCATCATCTGCTGGAATTCGTAATGTTTCAATATCAGTACTGTTAAGCACCGCAAATTCGGTCAGATACTCCACCAGCTTTCCCCTGGTCAAATCGGTTGTTACCAGTTCCAGCATATCTGGTAAGATGTTGAGCATTTCCATCAGACTTTGCCCTTTAAACTTTTCGTATATGGCATTCAGCACGATCCGATGCCGCTGGGTCCTGCCAAAATCGCCAGACTGATCCCCATTATTTACTTTTCGCACTCTGGCATAACCAAGAGCCTGATCACCATTTAGTGTCATAACTCCGGCTTGCAGATTACGGTTCCAGTAATTGGTAATATAATCGGTCCGATTAAGATAGCTTGCCTCCGTGGAAGAAAGGGAAATTTCAATCCCCCCCAAATAATCTATAATTTGTTCAAAACCATCAAAACCAACTAAAACATAGCCATCCAAATCAATGCCAAAATTTGTCTCAATGGTCTCCATTAAAAGTGGCATACCACCAATTCCAAATGCCGCATTGATTTTATTATCCGAATGTCCGGGAATCGTTACATAGCTATCACGCATAACAGACGTGAGGCGCAGTGCCTTTTCCTTTTTGTTCAGTGTCGCAATCATAATGGAGTCCGTCCTGCCTCGGGCTACATCTGAGTTAATGGCCTCTTCTCCGGTGAGAAGGATATTAATAACATCTTTGGACTTAATTTGCCCGATGACCGGCTCCAGTTTAACATCCTCCGGCTCCGTATCAGTCAGCACCTCATCCGGCTCATCTATCTCAAAGGTTTCATCATAAATGGCAACATCTTCTGGTTTTTCCACATTCATTTTCCCATACAGATAATTTCCATAGGCACCGACTCCAACCGCAATTACCAGAATCATTGCAAGAACACTTATTAAAATTTTAGCCCATAATGGAAGCTGTTTTATTTTCTCAAGCATGAAACTTTCTTTCATCTCCTATTATATCTATTTGGTTGATTCGCAAAAATCCTTCATTGTCTGTAAAATCACATCATATACTCTTTTCGTAGAGGAAATACTAAGGCGCTCTTCTGTGGTATGAATATCCTGCATATTGGGACCAATCGCAATAATATCAACATCGCCCAGCTTCTCTGCCAAAATACCACATTCCAGTCCGGCATGAATGGCTTCGGTTCGGATCAGATTTCCAGTTACCTTTTCATAGGCGCTGGAATAAATGGTCCGCAAACGAGATTCCTTTTTGTATTCCCAGCCTGGGTATTCTCCAGAAGTGCTATAGGTACCTCCTAATCTTCCGGCAAGAATCTCCAGCTTATTGCTTAGATAAAATTTATAAGAGGTAATGGAGCTTCTTACACTAAAGCCAAAAACCGCTGTTTCTTCATTGGTATAAAAAATACCAAGGTTTAAGGAGCTTTCCACCAGTCCCTTTATATTAGAGCTCATTTTAAATATTCCATTTGGTGTAGACATGAGGAAAAACACGATATTTTCATAGGATTCCTTCGTCATAACCGAAAAAATCTTTTCCTCTCCCTGATTTACCATAATGTTTAATCCTGGTTCATTGGCTCGGGATTCATTTTTATATTTTTCACTAATATATTTGATTTCGTTTATGAGTTTATAGGCAACGTCTTCCTGTACCACCAACTCCGCCACAGCTTCACGAGGGATGGCATTATCCTTGTTTCCACCTTTCAGAGAGATAACCCGAAAAGGATACTTGCGTAAATCATATAAAAGTCTGCCCAATAATATACTGGCGTTGATTCGATTCTTGTCAATCTCAGAGCCGGAATGTCCACCCAATAAATCCTTTATAACTACCGTTACTTTCTTTCCTTCTACCTTCTCAAAGCTAAGAGGAAGTCTCAAGTCTGCTGTAAGTCCGCCGGCACAGCTGGCCAGAATCTCATCCTCTGCTTCGGAATCAATATTTATCATATATTTTCCCTTAAGAGAACTTGCATCCAGTGCAGTTGCTCCTAAAAGTCCGATTTCTTCATCTGTGGTAATCACTACCTCCAAATCCGGATGAATAATAGCGTCGTCCGCCAAGATAGCCAGTGAATATGCCAGAGCCACTCCATCATCGCCGCCTAAAGTGGTGTTTTTTGCATACAAATAATCTCCATCTACCTGCAAGCTGAGACCATCCGTTTCAAAGTCATGATTACTGTCCGCAGTCTTTTCACATACCATATCCATATGCCCTTGTAAAATCAGGGCTGGGCAATTTTCATAGCCAGGGGTTGCCGGCTTTTTAATAATCACATTGAGACTGTTATCCTGAATGTATTCTAAATCATGCTCCTGAGCAAAACTAACCAGATAATCACTGATGCCCTGATTATTCCCGGAACCTCTTGGGATTTTACTTATCTCTTTAAAGTATTGAAAAACTACATGATCCATTTTTACCTCATTTCTGCGTCACTTTGTGCGCAATTAAAAATGCTTTGCCAAATTAATTTTTAAAGCTATGTATTGGCGCTGGAATTCTGCCGCCCCGATTAATGAAATCGTCACAGGAAAAGGAATTAACTGGCATAATGGGAGCATATCCAAGTAATCCGCCAAATTCTGCCATATCACCTACTTTTTTTCCAACAACCGGAATAATACGAACTGCTGTGGTTTTCTGATTTACCATACCAATTGCCATTTCATCGGCAATGATTCCGGAAATGGTAGTTGCTTTGGTGTCACCTGGAATCGCAACCATATCAAGACCTACAGAACACACACAGGTCATCGCCTCCAGCTTTTCCAGGCTAAGAGCTCCCTCCAGTACGGCATCAATCATACCTTGATCTTCGCTGACCGGAATAAATGCTCCACTTAATCCACCTACATAGGAAGAAGCCATCACGCCGCCCTTTTTCACCTGGTCATTTAACAAGGCAAGTGCCGCCGTCGTACCAGGTGCTCCTGCACGCTCCAGCCCCATAACTTCAAAAATCTCTGCAATACTGTCGCCAATGGCCGGTGTTGGAGCCAGAGACAAATCAATAATTCCGAAAGGAATATTCAATCTTTTTGAGGCCTCCTGAGCTACCAGCTGGCCGACACGGGTAATCTTAAACGCTGTTTTCTTTATGGTTTCACAAAGTGTTCCAAAATCAGCATCTTTTACTGATTCCAATGCTGTTTTAACAACACCAGGACCACTGACACCCACATTTATAATCGCATCCGCCTCGGTAACACCATGGAAAGCCCCTGCCATAAATGGATTATCATCTGGTGCATTACAGAACACTACCAGCTTTGCACAGCCTAAGGAATCTTTTTCCTTGGTAAGCTCTGCTGCTTCTTTAATAATCTCTCCCATCAGCTTAACGGCATCCATATTAATTCCCGTTTTTGTCGAACCTAAATTGACAGAACTGCAGACCCTTTCGGTTTCTGCCAGTGCTGCTGGAATGGATCGTATTAGATATTCTTCACTTTTTGTCATACCTTTAGACACTAAAGCAGAATATCCACCAATAAAATTAACTCCAACTTCTTTCGCCGCCCGGTCAAGGGTTCTGGCAATTGCTACATAATCCTCTGGCGAATGACAGGCTCCTGCCCCCACCAAAGAAATAGGAGTAACAGAAATCCGCTTGTTTACAATAGGAATTCCATACTCTCTCTCAATTTCATTACCAACCTTTAGCAAATCCTTTGCCACGGTGGTTATTTTATTATAAATTTTATCATTAACTGCTTCAATGGAATTGTCCACACAATCCAACAGGCTGATTCCCAATGTAATGGTCCTCACATCCAGATTTTCCTGCTCAATCATTTTATTGGTCTCAAATACTTCAAAAATATTAATCATGAAATTACTTCCTTTCCTTGGGGATTCCTATATACGATGCATTTTATTAAAAATGTCCTCATGCTGTACCCGAATGACACAGCCGATTTCATCGCCAATACCTTCCAGATCACTTGCCAGAAGGGAAAAATCCTTTTCGGATTGATTACTGTCCACAATCATCATCATATTAAAGAATCCATCAATAATCGTCTGAGAAATATCAAGGATATTTACACCATTATTGGCAAGGTAAGTACAAACCTTTGCAATGATTCCAACACTGTCTTTTCCTACTACGGTAATTATTGTTTTTTTCATGTTTTTTTACTCCTCTTCTTCTATACAGAAACAAAGATCGATGGTGTTTCTCTCTTTGCTACTTCTAAAACAAAATTCTTATTCTGGGTAATACCACCGATTTCCAGCTCACATTTTACCGTTTCGTAGGCTAGTTCGGGATAATTATTTTCTTTGCTTAAATGTCCTAAAAATATGTACTTTAATTTCTCATGAAAAATCCGGGTCAAAAGCCTTCCTGAATTATCATTGGACAGATGTCCCCTGTCACCCAGAATTCGTCGCTTCAAATTGTATGGATAACTTCCCACCTGAAGCATATTAATATCATGATTGGCCTCCAGGAGAACGGCATTACAGTTCTCCAGCTGACCAATCGTATATTCATCATAAGTTCCCAGGTCAGTTGCAACGGCAATCTTTTTTCCATTTTCCTCAAAAGTATAACACACTGGGTTTCCGGCATCATGCGAAATGGAAAAGGGATTTACCAGAATATCATTTACCAGAAAGCTCTGATCGGGAAGCACCTGGCGAAACAAGGAGGTGTCTATCGCTCCCACAGAGGAACATCTAAGGATTCCCAAAAGAGTTTCCCTGGTTCCGTATACCGGTACCTTATATTTTCTGGTAAATACGCCCAGACCACTAATATGGTCGGAATGCTCATGAGTAATAAAAATCCCCGATAGGGTCTCCGGATTTACATCAATCGAGGTAAGTCCATCTACAATCCGTTTTTTACTGATTCCAGCATCTACTAAAATCCCTGTATTATCATTTCCAACATAAATACAATTACCACTGCTTCCACTGGCGATACTACATAAATTCATTTAATTCTCCCAATAAATCTGTACTTCGTCTCCGCTGCTAATGGGGGCTGTAAATTCAGCATTTGCTCCATTTAAATTTTTCACCAGAGTCTTTCCTACGCCTACTGTTACATCAAAACCAATGGCATCCATAGCATCCACAAATATATATTTGCTTTTTCCTGACAATAAAGTTCCTTCGCCGTTAATAGAAACGAAAATGTTACTTTCAGGCAGATCCGCTTTCTTTGCCACTGAATTCTTCTCCTCGGTTTTCTTGTTATCTGCCTCAGTAATTACTTCCTCAGCATGAATCTCTTCATAATAACGGTTCGTATCTCTTCCTGTTTTTTCACTGCTGACGGAAAAATTATCGTATATCTTTTCCTCTAATCCAGCGGGAACATGATTTACATAAAGATCACCCTGATATTCTAAGTCCATAAATTCCATTACCTGTGCAAGGGTATAATAGTTTAAGATCTGAATTTTGTCTCCATCCTGAATGGAATAAAATTCAGAAACCAGTTCTTTGTTGGCCATAACAAATTTAGGGCAAATAATGGTTTTATCATTAAACGTAAAGGATATGGTGCCTTTTATTTCCGGTAATTGACCGATGGTATATTGAGCATCACCGCCAACAGTGGAGTATTCGATTTCAATTTTGTCGTTGGCCGTAATCGGATGGTTAATGCCAACTGACTTGCCATTCAGCAAAACAACCGCCGCTTCCCCCAGTTCTCCACGAATCATGCGCTTCTTTCCATCCAGGGTAAAATTAATCGTTTTCCCCCGTCTTGGGAATAACAGATCATTTTGAATGCCAATCTGAAGAGCCGCATCCACAATTGTAAGATGGTCATTGTCATAAAGCTTGACACGTTCTCCGTTTATATTTACAAATATAAAATTATTCTTTTGTTCATAGTAATTGAGACAAATACCTATTGGCGTTACCAATAAGGAGTCTTTCTTTACGTTCTCCTGAAGGAACTCTACCTCACCTAATACTTCTTCACCACGCAGCGCAACTCTTTCTTTCGGAATACCCAAATACTCAGACAGTGTATCCGTAAAGCGGGGTATCTTTCCGCCACCACCCACGACAAATACGGCACTGACTGCTTTGTTGCCATTTAGCTCCACGATTTTATCGGCAATGGATTTGGTAATCAACCGAATATTTTCTTCAATACCATCCACTATTTTTTTTGCTTCTATCTTTTGGTTGAGTCCCATAATATCTTTATAAGTAACCAGCTTCTTTTTATTGCATGCTGTTTTTATCTTTTCCGCCGTCTGGAAATCCGTTAGATACTGCTTGGCAATCTGCTCCGTTAATTCATCTCCGGCATAGGGAATCATGCCATAAGCCACAATACTGCCTTCTTTGGTAATACAAATATCAGAGGTTCCGGCTCCCACATCCACCAGAGCTATGTTAAGCAAACGAAATCGTTCAGGAATCGCCACATTGATTGCTGCAATCGGCTCCAATGTAAGGTTTGCCACATATAAACCTGCACGCTCTACCGCCTGATAAAGTCCATCAATCACTTCATCTGGTAAAAAAGTAGCAATCAATTCCGTTGCTATGGTCGTCGCTTTATGTCCTTCCAGATTTGTTATGGGATAATCATTTAAATAATACTTAATTACACTGTATCCTACACAATAAAAATGGGTGTCATCCTGCTGTACTTCTTCCCGAATCGTATCATATGCTTTTTCCACACCTAAAAGATCCAGGGAGTAAATATGCTCATCCGCAATCTTAGTCTCTTCCGGAAATACATGCTCTGCTCTGGCAACCACAGTTTTTAAGACACGCCCCGCCGCAGCAATGCAGACATCTGTAAGCTTCCGGCCAATCACTCGCTCCAGCTCCCGCTTGACGCTGCCGATTGTCTCTGAAACTTTTCCAATATCATGAATTTGTCCGTCCATCATCGCCCTGGTGTCGTGTTCCTTTACCACCTGTGCAACTACTTTGAAGTTATTGATGTTTTCCCTATATCCTACAGTTCCAACAATACTTCTGGTTCCAATGTCCAAACCAAAAACCAAATGCTCCGGATATTTTGTTACTTCCATCCAAGTTTCCTCCATCTGTTCAATCCTGCCGCTATGGACAATCTATCTGGTACATTGTATCATAAATCACTTCATTAAACTAGCAAAAATTCTAACTGGTTTGTAATTTCTTCCAGACTGCCATTATTTACAATTATATGATGAGCCAAAGGCATTATCTGCTCCGCCGGCTCCTGCGCAGCCATCATCTTCCGGGCTTTTTCAAGGCTATAGCCTCGATTCTCCATAAGACGTTTTATCCGCACCTCTTCTTTTGCTGTTACGTACCAAACCTCATCACAAAAAGAATCAAATCCACTTTTAAGCAATAGTGGTGTTTCCAGGATAAGATAAGGTGTGGCAGCCTTTTTTTTGTATGTTTCAATCTGCTTTTTCAGTATTTCTTTTATATAAGGATGTGTGAGGACATTCAATCGTTCCAGCTTTTGTGCATCGGAAAATACAACCGTCCCCAGCTTGCCTCGATTTATCGTACCATCCTCATTTAAAATATCCGTTCCAAATTCCTTTATCACCATTTCATAGGGCGGAGCATTCCACTCCAGAGCTTTATGTCCAGCCTCATCCGCCTGAATAACCGGAATACCAAAACGCTTACAAGCCAGAGCAGCAACAAAGGATTTTCCACTCCCAATTCCACCTGTTAATCCGATCACTTTCATAATAAGGCTCCCATCTGTATGTGTAATTACTTTGCTTCGTACCAATTGTTTCCCTGGTTTACATCCACTTCCAGGGTTACAGCCAGTTCTGCTGCATGAAGCATTTCTTCCCGCAGAATTGCTTCCACCTGATCCTTTTCTTCCAATGCCGTTTCAATTAAAAGCTCATCGTGAACCTGCAAAATCAAAGATGATTTTAAATTTTCTTTTTTCAAACGCTGATTTACCCGGATCATCGCAATCTTTATAATATCGGCAGCCGTTCCCTGGATAGGGGAGTTCATGGCTACTCGCTCACCAAAGGAACGCTGCATGAAATTACTGGAGGACAGCTCTGGTATTGGTCTTCTGCGCTGGAACAGGGTTGTTACATAACCTTCTTTCTTTCCCTTCTCCACCAGCTCATCCAAAAACTCTTTCACCTTTGGATAAGTTTCAAAATATTTATGAATGTAACCTTCTGCTTCTTTTCTGGAAATATTCAAATCCTGTCCCAATCCAAAGGAACTGATTCCATATACGATACCAAAGTTTACAGCCTTAGCATTGCTTCGTTGTAAGCTGGTTACCTCATCCAGCGGCGTATGGAACACCTGGGATGCTGTTATTTTATGAATATCCTCTGCATTCTTGTAAGCCTCAATGAGCATTTCATCTCCTGACATATGCGCCAGTACGCGAAGCTCTATCTGAGAATAATCCGCATCCAGGAAAATAAATCCCTCTTTGGGAATGAATACCTTCCGAATCTGTCTTCCCAGCTCCATCCGAATCGGAATGTTTTGTAAGTTGGGTTCGGTGCTGCTGATCCGGCCTGTTGCAGTAATTGTCTGATTAAACTTGCCATGAATTCGCTCGTCTACTTCGCTGATATAATTTCCCAGACCATCTGCATAGGTAGACTTTAATTTTGTCAATTGACGATATTCCAGGATGAAGTTTACAATCGGATCCTCTACTTTTAACTTTTCTAATACTTCGGCAGAGGTGGAATAGCCAGTTTTTGTTTTCTTCCCAAAAGGAAGTTTTAATTTTTCAAATAAAATCACCCCAAGCTGTTTGGGTGAATTAATGTTAAAGGTTTCTCCGGCCAGCTCATAAATCAGTCCCTCTAACTCCTGTATCCGGTCTACCAGCTGTTCCCCATATTCTTTTAGGGCCTTGCGGTTTACCATAATCCCTCTTAACTCCATGTCATATAGAGTATACACCAGCGGCATTTCGATGGTATAAAAAAGGTCTTCCGCCCCTTCTACTTTCAATCGTTCTAATATTGGTTTGCAGGCCTTCAGGGCAACGTAGCTGCCATAGGAGCCTAAAAGCTTTAACTGCTCCGGCATTTCCTTTGCTGCTGTCGCGAATGAATTTTTACCAAGGAGCTCTCCCTGACCCGGAAGCGTCTGCCCCAGATACTGACTTGCCAACTGGCTATAATCGTAGGTATCCTGTAAAGGATTTATAATATAGGCTCCAATCGCCAAATCACTGACGATTGAACCTTTTGTATTCTCAAATGCATCTCCGTGAAATGGCAGAATATTTAACTGACTTTTCAAATCTATGATTGCAATTTTTTTCCCGGCTTCTACAATTCGAGTGACAAATTTAAGTACCAGCTCGTCCTGTATTTCATCATTGATAAATATAAAACCCGTCTTTGTCTTCCCGCCTGCATCCAAATCTGAGGAAGCCAAAGCATAAGAAAAGGAAATCCCCAGAAAACCTCTAACGGGCTCCCCGGCTTCCGGCTTTTCTGCTTCCTGATCCAAAAAGGAGAAACAATACTGTCCACTGGTTTCCTTGCCATAATTACCGGCATATTTATGGTTATTGTCGATAACCTCTTGAATGACCTGCAAGCCAATGGTATCACCAGCTTCCACCAGCATTTTTTCCAGAAAACTTATGGCATCCTCTTTTTTGCTATAACTCACAAATTCTTTTTCCAGATTTTCATTCCGACCCACATCACTTGAAAAACGGCTGATATAAGTTTTAAACTCCAAACGTTTCACTAGACGAAAGGCCTCTTCCGTATAAAAGTCCCCAATGAGGGCTTCCTCAAATCCAAAGGAAACCGGCACAGCCGTATCAATCGTAGCCAGTTTTTTACTCAAAATTGCCTGCTCATAAAATTCCCGCAAGTTTTCCCTGGCTTTTGGCGGGGTTACTTCTTCAATATGCTCGATCGCCCCTTCGACACTTCCGAATGCAGAAATAATGCTGCTTGCACGCTTTTCTCCGATTCCTGGAACGCCTGGAATATTGTCGGAAGCATCCCCCATCAGTCCCTTTAAATCAATAATCTGCAATGGGGTCACACCATATTTATTGATCACATCCTGGGTATTATAATCTTCCACTTCTGTCCCGCCCATTTTGGTTTTAGGAATACGGATTTTGATCATTTCCGATGCCAATTGAAGTAAATCCCGGTCCCCTGAAACTAAAGACACCTGAATGCCCTGTGCCTCTCCCTTTTTGGCTATGGTTCCCAGAATATCATCCGCTTCAAACCCTGGCATCTCCAAAATTGTAACATTCATGGCTTTTAATACTTCCTTCATAACCGGAACCTGTTCTCTTAATTCTTCCGGCATGGGCTTTCTGGTTCCTTTGTATTGCTCGTACATCTCATGACGGAAGGTAGGAGCCTTGACATCAAAGGCAACGACCAGATAGCCAGGCTTTTCTTCCTCCAGAATCTTAAACATAATATTTAGAAAACCATAAATTGCATTGGTATGAAGTCCTTCTCCATTGGTCAAATCCGGTACACCATAAAATGCCCGATTCAGTATACTGTGACCATCAATCAAAACTATCTTTTCATTCATTCTTTATCTCCTAATCTGCCCGCTTTCGCAGGCGTACAAATCAAATCATCTATAGAAAAAAAGATACCACGATTGCAAATATAACAATCGCGACTCGTTTTTGAATGGATCTTCGTGTCCGAATACGAACTAAATCTTCCATTTTTTTTAACTTTTTTTCAAAATCAAGGGAATCCTTCGTTGAAAAATCCTTATCTCCATCCAGCATTTTCATTCCGGAAAACAAAGTATAATATACTTCCAAATCTTCTCGACAGGATTCACAGACCCGAACATGTTCCAAAAAGGCTCTTAATTCTTTTCGCTTGAGCTCATCCTCTACAAATCCTGTCATTAACTTTTGCGTTTCAACACAGTTCATTTTATTCCCCTCCTGTCATGCCGCCAGCAGCGACAAAACCAATCCATATGCAAGGTTTTCCCTGCAACGTTGTCTCGGTTTATAAATTTTCACATTTGTGCTTGCAATTTCAAAAAATATGTGATAGAATGACTTCGCTGACAAAAAAGCCGTAGTGTCGGAATGGCAGACGAGACGGACTCAAAATCCGTTGCTCGCAAGGGCGTGTGGGTTCAAGTCCCACCTGCGGCAGTTGAAAGAGTTTAAAACTTTGTTTTAAACTCTTTTTTTTTAGCGCATAGACTTAAGTTTCTATGCGCTAAAAAATTCATACCCATCTGCCCAACTATGCAAGCTCCTTTGGAACAAGGGAACAGGCAAGCGCCAAGGCTCCTGGCCCCACATGACATGCAACACTAAGAGAAAGACCATCTACGTTGATGTCAATTCCCGGAAAGACGGTTTCCATCTCTTTCTTAAATTCTTCGGCAATCTCTTGATTGGCCGAATGCGCAATATGGAGGTGAATCCGGTGATTCTCATAGGCTTCGCCAAATCGCTCACTCAAATCTTTTACCATTGCTTTTTCCATAATTTTCTTAGCTTGTTTTACACCTCTTGCCTTGGAATATGCGTCCAGCTTTCCACCCTGAATCTGCAACACCGGTTTTAAATTAAGCACGGTTCCAATGGCTGCCGCTGCAGCGGTAATCCTTCCGCCTTTTTTCAAATATTTCAAAGTGTCTACTACAAGGTAAATACTGCTTTCATATTTTTCTCTTTCCAAAATTTCTTTGATTTCTCTGGCTGTTTTCCCCTTCTCTGCCAATGCTTTGGCATCAAAAACACTCTGCTTTTGAATAACCGAAATCCTCTGGTTGTTTACCACTTGTACTTTTCCATCATAGTCCTGTGCCAATCCGGCAGCACTCTCGCAGGATCCACTTAATTCACTGGACATGGGAATATGTACAATCTCATCATATTCTTCCAGAAGTCTGTCCCACAGGTCAAGAATCCCCCCAATTGCTGGTTGGGACGTTCCAATGTCAGAACCTTCATCCAGTCTTGTATAAAACTCTTCCTGAGACAGATTAATATCCTCTAAAAACTCTTCTTCATTGATAAAAAAAGGCATAGGAACAATATAAATGCCCAACTCTTCCCCTTGTTTTTGGGTAATTCCACTGTTACTATCGGTAATTACTGCTATCTTCATAGAAATATACACCTCATTCTTATTTGGTCAAACCTCTTTGAGCATTATATCACATAATAAAAAAGATTGCTACCGTGGATTACTGCGCAATCTTTTGTAATTTTTTCTTATCTAAAATGGTTATACTGCCTCGTTCGGTCTTTACCATTCCTTCTTCTACGAAATATTTTAGCATTCGGGATACGACTTCCCTGGCACTTCCCATATGCCTTGCAATCATTTCCTTTGTCATCTTAAAACTCGCGCTGCCTTCAATCGTCGATTGTTCCAGTAAAAAAATCGCCAGTCTTCGATCAAAGCTTAAAAACAAAATCTGTTCCATGATCCACATCACGTCTGAAAAGCGGGATGCTAAAAGCGCATTCGTAAATTCGGAAATAGGTAAGGACTCATTTTGTAATTGATTATAAACACCGGTCGGAATCAAATAACAATCCGTATCCTTTTCCGCCTCTACAAAGACATCAAAGCTGATGTTTTTCAACATACAGGAGGCAGAAAAAATACAAAGATCCCGTTCCAAAAGCCGGTAAAGAGTAACCTCCTTACCACTCTCAGATATGATAAATACCCTTACCTGACCTTTTTTAATGAGAAACAAACCGGAACAGTCCTCTGCTCCGGCATGCATGGTCTCACCTGCTTGAAATGAATTTTCTACGGTGGAGTCCAGCAGCCGTTTCTTCTCCTGGTCAGAAATCTTTTTCCAAAAAGGTAATGTTTGCTCACAATACGTTGATTTTTCCAAAATATCCTCCTAATCCTCATGTACCATCATCTTGACAAACATTATACCCCATTTCTTTTTAAGATTGCAACATATTTAAGATAGACGCCTTTGACTGAACGCCAACCAATCGATTCACAATTTCTCCTTTGTGAAATACCAACATGGTTGGAATACTCATAACCCTGAACTGGGCCGCAAGTTCCGGCTGTTCGTCAACATTTACTTTTGCTACCACAACACCATCATGATTCTCTGAGGCAATCTCATCAATAACTGGCGAAAGCATCCTGCAGGGACTGCACCAGGAAGCCCAAAAATCCACTAATACCTTATCGGATGTCTCCATTACCTTCTCACTGAAATTTTCCTTTGTTATTTCTACTGCCATATTTATAATCTCCTTTCAAATTTTGCACCAAGCCTTAAGCAAGAAATACAAATGTATCTTTACTATACACCTGCACAAATGTTATTTCTGTAACTTGGTCACATTTGGTTTACTTTTCCGGAAAAATATTTTATTATGTATATGATTCGATTAAAAGAACCTTAGAAGCTCTTTTGGGCAAATCACATCTTGAATGACAGAAAGGAATTAAAATTATGGCAAATCCAATTGTAACAATCGAAATGGAAAATGGAAAACAAATAAAAGTAGAGCTTTACCCAGAAATCGCACCTAACACCGTTAATAACTTTATCTCTCTGATAAACAAAGGTTATTATAATGGACTTATCTTCCACCGGGTTATCAATGGCTTTATGCTTCAGGGAGGCTGTCCTGAAGGCAGCGGCATGGGTGGTCCTGGCTACTCCATCAAGGGCGAATTTTCCATGAATCGTTTTGACAACGATTTAAAGCACACCGAAGGCGTTATTTCCATGGCTCGCTCCCAAATGCCTAATTCTGCAGGCTCACAGTTTTTTATAATGCACAAAAATTCTCCTCACCTGGATGGTTCTTATGCTGCTTTTGGTAAAGTAACCGAAGGTATGGATGTGGTAAATGAAATTGCCGATGTTCCAACTGATTATTCTGATCGGCCAACGACTCCTCAAGTAATGAAAACCGTAACCGTAGATTTATTTGGCGAAGAATATCCAGAACCAGAGAAATACTAAACTATTTAAAAAAAGACTGTGCAGGCAGATGCCAGTGCACAGTCTTTTTTTAAAAATACTTTTTATTTCCCCACAAATTACTTTTCTTCAGATCCACATATTCGCTATAAGCCCGTTCCAATATCTGTTTTTCATTGGTAAACTTAAGCAGATGATATGCTTCATGAAACTTATAGTAACCGGAGTCCATAAAATACTCTTCACGTTGTGGTTTGCTAAAATAACTATCAGCCATCATAAGATACCAGTGAACATCTTTCATTACAATGTCCTGTGGTGTATTAAAATTATACTGACTTTTGCCAATATATTTGATAATCGACGCTGACACTCCAGTTTCTTCTTTTACTTCACGAAGGGCTGTTTCTTTATATTCTTCACCGGTTTCCACCGTTCCCTTTGGTAAGACCCAACCTTCGTACTTATTCTTATAATTCTTATACAACAGTAAAATTTTTCCTCTGAAAATAACCACACCGCCACAGCTGGTTGCTTCTATCATTGCAATTCCTCCCGGGTGTGTCATGAAATTCTGTTACCAGTATACACGTTTTCAAAGGATATTTCAACCGAAAATTATTTCAAATATCCGTCAAATATTTTTTTTGCTATGGGAACGGCATATTCACTTCCGGTCCCAACCCCTTCAACGATAATGCTTACGGCGATTTTAGGCTCCTTCACCGGAGCAAATCCGACAAACCATGCATGGGAAGATTTGGTAGAATCAAATTCGGCCGAACCAGTCTTTCCTGCCACTGAATATTTTCCATTGTTAAGAGCGGTTGCCGTGCCATTTTTCACAACCTGAATCATCATCTTGGTCAGTGCTTCCGCCTCTTTCTCGGTCAAAATAGAACCATATGTCTTAGGTTCGTACTGCTTTACCAGATTCCCGGCATAGCCCTCCAGATGGTCTACGACATATGGACTCATTACCACGCCTTTATTGGCAATGGCCGAAACAATCATAGCGTTATGGAGAGGACTAATCTGGGTATCTCCCTGACCAATGGCAGTTTGTGCCACCTTATCTGTGTTATCCTTTTTATTTAAAACAAAGCTACTGACCGTATAAGGCAAATTGGTAGGCAGCTCGTTATTAAACAGAAAGGCCTCACAGAGAGTACGGAACGAATTAACATTAAGTCCGGTTCCAATGGCTGCAAAAGCACTGTTGCAAGACTTGGCAAAGGCCTTGGTCAGGTCCTCCGTACCATGGACCTTATTGTTATAGCATTTTATACTGACGCCGTCAAATTCAGCTTTGCCGGTACAATCATAGCTAAAATTGGCATAATCTTTATTTTCTCGCATAAATTCCAGTGCGGTCAGAATTTTGAAGGTTGAGCCAGGAGGATAAAGTCCCTGGGTAGCCCGATTTAGTAATGGTGAATTGCCCGATGCATCTTCCACTAAGGAATCCCAGTTTTCCATCACCTTATTGGGATCATAGTCACTTTTGGATACCATCGCCAGAATTTTCCCAGTGGAAGGCTCCATTACTACAATCGCACCTTTTCGGTTGCCTAACGCATCATAACAGATTTTCTGAAGCTTAACATTCAACGTGGTAACTGCATTGTCACCAAGATTTTTCTCACCCTTTAATTCATTTATAATAGCCAGTAAGGGATTTTCACTGGATGTAAGAAGATTAATATTCTCCTCCAGCTCCACACCGGCTTTTCCATTGTCTGCCCGTCCGATGACGTGGCAGAATGTGTTATCATAGGGATAATAACGATATTCCGTGCCATCCTTTTTCGTTTTGGTTTCGGCCAGAATCTCTCCTTTATTTCCCAGAATCTTCCCCCGAACCACTCGTTCTGCCAGAAGGTCCTGTCTTTTATTATATGGATTATTAATAATATTGGAACTGTCTACCTGAATAAAATATGCAAAATAAACCAGCAGTCCGGCAAAAATAGCAACCAGAAAGTAGGTCATGACCATAATTTCACGATTTGAATTTTTCTTTCTGGTAGTTTTCTCTTCCTTGTTCCAGATATTTTCCTTTTTTTCTTTCATATTTACAGATACCTCTTCCGGTTATTGACTCGTCATCTTCTTTATCCCAGTTTTTCATTTTGCAATCATACTTCTCAACCAGTACATCGAGGAATAAATAGTTGATAGATTCGCTGAGGATGATTTTTCGAGAGTGCAAATGCAAACACGTAGGCATAGCGGGCTACGCTGAGGCTTTTTCGTTTGTGCTCTCGAGAAATCAGACCAGCGAAGGTATCAATTATTTATTCTTCGATGTACTGGAGGAGCAAGAATCCGATTCTCGTTTAACTGCTTATTGTTTATACACATTTCAAAATCAGTGAAAATTCTTCTTATTCACGTCTGGCTCGCTGATTCAGTACATACATCCCCTGGATAATTCCAAACATGATAATTGTACTTAATATAGAACTGCCTCCATAACTGATAAGGGGAAGGGTTACTCCTGTTGAGGGAATAAATTTGGTTACACCGCCAATATTTAAAAACACCTGAAAAATGAAAATAACACTTAGACCAAAGGCCGCCAGCTTATAAAACTGACTTTTCATCTTCATGGCAATATTTACAAACATGATAAAACAACTGATATAAATCAGAACAATACAAAATGCAAAAACGCCTCCCATTTCTTCTGAAATAGCGGCAAAAATAAAATCACTTTCCTTTACCGGAATACTGGCGGGCAGCCCTTTCCCCAGTCCCATGCCAAACCAGCCACCGGTTCCAATGGCAAAGAGAGAATTGGCGATTTGATACCCACCGTCACTAATATCACTCCATGGATCCTTCCAGGCCTGAAAGCGGACTCGCACATGTGAAAATAACTTATAGGCAGCCAATGCAGCCGTTGAAATCCCCAGTCCACCAGCAACCAGGTAAAGGGGTTGCTCTGTTGCTACATACAAAACAGCAAGGTATGTAATAAAGAAAATCAAGGCACCACCCAAGTCTTTTTCAGCAATGAGTACCAAAACATAGGCCGCTGCCATAACGGAAATCTTCACTACATCAGCAAATTTTGTTTTCCTGGCTAACAGGGCTGCAATAAAAAAAACGAAGATAATTTTTGCAAATTCAGATGGTTGCAAAGAAATGGAGCCTATTTTTATCCAGTTAAGGGAGCCATATTTTGTTACTCCAACCCCTGGAATAAAGACCAGAAGCAAAATCCCCAGCCCCAGTGCTCCATACACCCACCCCAACAATTCAAGGTATGGAAACCGCTCAATGATAAATGGAACGATAATACAAATTCCCACTCCGATGGCCGCCATCATAAGCTGTCGGGTGGCATAAGCCATATCCAGTCTGCCAAGCATAATAAAGCTGATGGAAATCAACATAATCATATTATTTAAAACACTTTGGGACAAATTTTTATAAAGAAGCCGATACACAACCGATACCAAAATAAAGAATGCCAGCTCTATGCCATAAAGTCCCAGCCATTTTATATCTGGCTGATTCAGGTATAAAAGACCATGACAAATAAAATGAATCAGATACATGATTCTTCTTTGTGCCTTATAGATGCGCTTCTGCCTGCCTTTATCTTCCCTCTGAAATACCGTAAAGCTATAAATGGTATAAATGGTAAATAAAATTATGATAATATATTTTGCTAACTGAATGACTAGATTTTCCACTTTATTTCACCTTTGCTTCCGTCTGCCTAATTCGGCAGGCGTATAGATCCTTTTATTCGATACCGTACTTAAAATGTCCCAATGTAGTATTTTCTAACGCTTCGCCCTCTTGATTATTATAACGATAAACCTGGATAAATTTCTTCAAAATTTCACTCGTTTCATCCTTCCCTTCCACAGTAAAGTCCAGGCGAATGACACTTACCCCCAGTTCCTTCACGTTTTCTGCTTCGGTCAGAAGTGAAATCCTCTGTCCATCATAAATAACATTATAACATTCCCGACAATGATTTTTTATTAAGAATTCCTTATTTTTCCGGTCATAAAGATGAAAAATACCAGAAGTCTTTTTACAAGCCATACAATTATCAATTAGACACTGAGCAGAAATCATAAGAGGAAGATGACCATATACCACTATGGTATCCCCTGCATTATTCCGGTTTTTCAGTTCTGATTTATTAAGCTCTAACGGAAGGGTAAATTGGGTAATGCCTGCTTCCTGCCAAAAGGCTTTTGCATCTGTTTGAAAGGTATACATATTAGTGTCCATTACCGTCTCATGAAGTCTGCCTGTTTCTTTAAGGAATCCTGCTTCTTCCAGATTTCTTACCAAAAAGCCATCGATATTGTCAAAATTATATTTTCTATATATGTCAAATGTTTTTCTCCTGAAAATATAGGGCATCGCAAGATAGATTTCTTTTACTTGATTATTATGTCCTTCATTATTATGTTCTTCATTATTATGTTCTTCATTGTTATATTCTTCGTTGTTAACTTCTTCGTCCATAAAAGATTCAAACATAATCTCTTCGCTTACGTAAATCCGTTTGACTTCAGATATCTCCCGTACTGCCTCCAGCTGTTCCCTGGTCGATACCAGCACATGAATTTCCAAGTCACATAATTCTTTTTCATCCAGTGATTTATCAGTAAGTAATTTATCACTATGTGATTTGTCAATTTGATAACTGTCATCATAAGACTGATTCTTATTCGGCCGTTTCTCACCCAAAATATCTACATTGGAAGACGGAGTTTCCGATGAAAAATTCTGATTAACATTTCTCTTATATCTGGCCAGCATCTCTTTTTCAAGAGCTTCCAATCCCTCTCTCCGTAATTCCTTCAATTTTCCTTTTGGTACAAAGCAATTGCCTCTTACTTCACCGGATAGCTCATCAAACTCATATTTCGTATCCTGAATTTTCCCAACTGCCTCCTTAATCTGTTCCAAATTCACGGGCTGGTTCTTTGCCTCCATTACTGCATCCCCTGAAACCGCTGTTTCCGTTTCCCCAGTTTTCAGATGAAGCATAAGTGGTTTTCCTTCTTCACAGGTTACCCAACCGCAAATTGGTATTTTCTTATCCTGATTCAGAAACCGGTTCTGGATATCCATAAGCATACTGCTGTTCTTCGTTCGATACACCTTATTCCCAATCTGGATCTTGCTTCCTGGTTTAAACCTGGCCTGGACTTTTTCTCCCTTTCGTCCGTCTCCACCAACGGTATATTCATAAAGGGACTCCTGAGCCTGATTTCGAAATTCCACCACATCCTGACTCTTAATATCTTCCTCCAAACCAAATATCACCTGATTTCCCTTCACTTCCTCAACCGTCCCCAAATATACACCATAATGATTGGGGCGCTCCATAAACATCATGGACTTTCCATGATACTGCTTATAATACCCTTTGGAAAACCCACCACGGTTATAAATATCCATAAGGTCTTTTCGATCCTGCTGGTATTCCTCTACGTGATTTTCCAGATATCCAAGATATCCATCTTTTCCCAGGCTTTCATATAATCTGGCATACTTTCCATATAGGTAGGCACAAATTGCCGCATATTCCGCCCGTTTCATTCTTCCTTCAATTTTAAAAGAATCAATTCCTGCTTCCAACAACTCTGGAATGTAATCCAGGGTACAAATGTCCTTCAGGCTTAGCAGATATCCGGAAACACTTCCTTCCTTCAGAGTAAATGGCATCCGACAGGGCTGAGCGCACCTTCCCCTATTTCCACTTCTTCCACCAATTATACTGCTCATAAGGCACTGTCCTGAATAACAATAACAGAGTGCCCCATGAACAAAAGTTTCCATCTCCAGCGTAGTTTCCTGTCTCATCCGTGTAAGCTCAGATAAGCTTAATTCTCTGGCTGGCACAAAACGAGTAACCCCTATTTCTTTTAAAAAGTCCAGCCCCGTGCTATCTGTTATGGTCATCTGGGTGCTGGCATGGATCGGAATATCTGGGAAATGAGTGTGTATAAAGCGACCAACTCCCACATCTTGCACAATCACCCCATCCAGTCCCTGTTCATAGTATGGCTTTAAATAGGAATATAGTTCTGTCATCTCTGATTCCTTTAATAAGGTGTTCACGGTCAAGTAGATTTTGGTCTGCTGAAGGTGAGCATAATCTATGGCTTCCAGCATTTTCCCTTCGGTCAAATTATCGGCATGGGCTCTGGCTCCAAACCGGCTTCCGCCAATATAACAGGCATCACAACCTGCATTGATAGCCGCTTTAAGACCTTCAAAAGAGCCGGCAGGTGCCAGAATTTCTACTGATTTGTCCTTAAATTGATTCTTTTCCACAATAACTCTCCTATATTTTTGCTGATGAAAAGGGATGTTTTGCAACATCCCTTACTTATTTCTTTTCCCTTTGGTATTTAGCTCTGTTTCCAGTTTTACAATGTGTTTTTGTGCTTCCAAATGTTCAAACTTAAGGGATTGCAACTCTTTTTGCATATCATCCAGCTTGGACTGCATGGCGATAAGTTCGTGTTTCATATCAAAAAGCTCTTCGTTCTTTTTTTCAATCTCAACATCCAGATTTTTATTCTGCTCCCTGGCCTTAAAAACATCATCTGCCATATTAAGTTCAATCAGTATATTTCTCATATCCTGTTCCAACCGGTGGTAAGTATCTTTTCCTTTTATTTCTTCGTGCTTTCCGTTAATATATGCCGCTACGGACTGAAGGTATTCATTGCTTTCATAACCACTTAACAAATATTTTTTATTACTGATGACCACTTCCACATCATTCATTGTCTTCACAGCTGTTTTCCCCCTTAAAGGTCCTCTTCTATTGGTATTTTAACATAATCCGACTTATTTCGGCAAGGCTAAATGTTTATATGCCAAATCCGTTACTAAACGTCCTCTTGGTGTCCTTTGAAGCAGGCCATTCTGAATCAGATATGGCTCATATACATCCTCGATTGTACCGGCATCTTCTCCGATTGCAGCAGCCAGCGTATCCAGTCCCACCGGGCCACCAGCAAATTTATCAATCATAGTAACCAGAATCTCCCGATCAAGGTTATCCAGTCCCAGCTTATCTACTTCTAATAAATCCAAGGCAAAATCAGCCACTTCTTTTGTGATATCGCCGTCATATTTTACCTGAGCAAAATCACGCACCCGCTTTAACAGGCGATTGGCTAATCTTGGAGTCCCTCTGGAGCGTCTTGCCAACTCTTTCGCTCCCTCCAAGTCAATTCCCACTTGGAAGACAGCCGCAGAACGTTTTATGATCTCTGTCAGTTCATCAATTGTATAGAATTCCAGCCGGTGGACTACTCCAAAACGGTCTCGTAAAGGAGCGGTCAGCATACCTGCTCTGGTAGTTGCTCCCACAAGGGTAAATTTAGGTAAATCTAACCGGATGGATCTGGCGGAAGCTCCCTTACCAATGACAATATCAATCGCAAAATCCTCCATTGCCGGATATAGGACTTCCTCCACCTGTCGGTTAAGACGGTGAATCTCATCCACAAATAAAATATCGCCATCCTGAAGGTTGTTAAGAATGGCAGCCATTTCTCCTGGTTTTTCAATGGCTGGCCCTGAGGTAATCTTAAGGTTTACATCCATCTCGTTGGCAATAATTCCAGCGAGGGTTGTTTTCCCCAATCCAGGGGGACCATAAAATAAAACATGATCCAGTGACTCTTCTCTTTGCTTCGCTGCCTCAATATATATTTTCAAATTACTCTTTGCCTTACTTTGACCAATATAGTCTTTTAACAGTTTTGGCCGAAGACTGTTTTCTATTTTATAGTCTTCTTCTATAATCTCTGTTGTAATAATCCGGTTACCCATTTTCGGCTCCTATCTCACACATATTACATTTCTTGCTGGACTTCGTGGTGCTCCGCAAAGAAGCATAAATTCTTACCTCATTTGAAGTGCCATAATTCTTTATGAAGAAATATACTTCATAGAGAAATATACTTCATAAAGAAATATACTCATAGAGAAATATACTTCAAACTTAATTTTAGTAATTCTTCCACAGAAGTTTCATCTGTTAACGGTACTTTTCTTACCGCCTTTAATGCATCTGTATTAGAATAGCCCAATGCCACCAGTGCCTGTACCGCTTCGTTAATTCGCTCTGTACCTCCGCCTGAAACACTTTCCATCGCTGCTTGATTGCCAAGACGGCCTTCAAAGGCATCCTCCAGTTTCAGCTTGTCCTTCAGCTCCAATATAAGCTTGCTTGCTGTTTTGGTACCGATTCCCGGTGCTTTGGAAATCGCTTTCACATCATCTGCCAGTACGGCAAACCGCAAATCATCTGGAGTAATGGCCGACAATATCCCCAATGCTCCTTTGGGACCTATTCCATTTACAGTAATGAGCAGCTTGAAAACAGCCAAATCATCCTTAGATAAAAAACCAAATAACTTCATGGCATCCTCTCGCACATGAAGATAGGTATATATTTTTACATCTCCGCCAATGGCAGGCAACTGGTTCATAACAGACAAGGGTACGCTCATCTCATAGCCAAGACCATTGTTTTCTACTACAATACCATCCTCTGTCATTTGGGCCAACTGCCCTTTGATAAATGCTAACATCTCTTAAGCTCCCTATTTTCTACATTTTCTCAAATGATCCTTTCACCATATATAAGCGTCCTTGATCTATAAAATCAATTAAAACATTAATAGGTATGTCCATTGCCTCTGATATCTGCATGGCATTGCTATTGGGAAATGCATCCAGGTATTTCACCACTTCCTCAAAGTAGTCTCTTTGTCCCTTGGCACATTCCGGGCAATAATCCATTGTCATCATGGAATTAAACATTTTTTTACAAGTTTTGCAGGCACAAGTAACCATATACACCTGACTCCTCTCTACATTAAAGTGCTGAATAAATTTAAGAAGGGCTGCATGATTTTCCAGTGGAGAGGTCTCTTCAGCCATTCCTCATAAGTAAGTTCGTGGGACTCGGCAAATGTCTTTTCATAATCCTTTCGAATCACTTCAATTACCTTACGGTTGGAAATCCACACACCATTTTCATAATGGAGATAAAAGCTGCGGTAATCCATATTAATCGTGCCAACAATGCCACTACCTTCATTAATAATGGTCTTGGCATGAATAAAACCTGGCGTATATTCGTAAATGCGAACACCATGTTCCAGAAGAAAACCGTAATTATAATTAGTCAATAATTTGACATTTTTCTTGTCGGCGATATTCGGAGTAATAATCCGAACATCTACGCCCCCCTTTACTGCTTCAATAAGCAAATTCTTCATTTCATCCTCAATGATTAGATAAGGTGTCATAATATAAACATATTCCCTTGCAGAATTAATCATCTGTCGATATATACTCTCGATTGGATTCTTGGGATTGTTATAAGGCCCGTCCGATATTACGTGACAATAAACCTGAGAAGGTTCAAACTCCTTGCTGGGACGATATCGATTATAATCAAGATACTCATGCTCCGAGCATACTTCCCACATTTGCAGGAAGGTTACCGTAAGTCCCCAAACCCCGTCACCTTCCAGGCGGATTCCATTGTCTTTCCAGACTCCAAAACGCTCAATAATATTAGCATATTCATCTGCCAGGTTAAAACCACCGGTAAATCCAACGTTGCCATCAATCACCATAATCTTTTGATGACTGCGATAATTCATATAAAGCTTATCTGTGTATTTGTGAATCGGATTAATCACCCGTACCTCAAAGCCCTCTGCTTCCAATTTCTTTTTAAAATTCTTCTCGGTCCGGAGCATAGCACCAAAATCATCGTATAAAAACTTGACCTCTACTCCTTCGTTTATCTTTCGTAACAGAATTTCATGAAGCTTATCCCAAATCGCGCCCTCTGCTACGATAAAAAAATCAATTAATATAAAGTCCTTTGCTTTCTCTGTCTCTTCAAAAATACTTTGAAAGGCATCCTCTCCCATGGGGAAATAAGTAACATGATTATTACGAAATAACGGAAAGCCTTCATTGGTCATATAACGTGACACCCTTGCTTTGATTGGGTGCAAAAGAGCATATTCCCGTTCGATGATACGGTCAACCTTGTGAAAGCTCTGTCCGTGTTCCATTTTTTTATGAATTTTCTTTTCAATTTTTTGTTTTGAATTAGCCTTGCCCCATAAAGCATACATAACATGTCCGGATATGGGTAACATGAGTACAATTGTAATCCAGGCCACTTTATAAGAAGGGCTCCGATTATCATTTACCAGATTTAATATTACAACAAAGCTTAACAATTCTAATATGACATAAAAGTAAACCGTAAAGGTCCGCAGAACAAATGGTGACAACACAATCAGAATAAACTGAAATAAAACCAACAGTCCTACCAGAATGACCCATAAAAAACCACTCAGATAACTTTTTACCCGTCCAGTAAGCTCCTCTTTCAAGTCAATTTTATCGAACTTTTCCATGCCCATTTCACTTTCTTATTAAAACATGGTTTGTTGCTCTTCCCATAAATAGGACTCACCAAACCATTACCCCTCGAAAAAACATAACACAAATTTATTCTATCACACTTTCTTTTAAAAATACACCACAATTTGACGCAGACAGCTTAAGTGATTTATAATGTAGTTAATCGATAAAACAACTTTATGTCTGTTCCACGGTTTTGTCTATCCCACCTAATTAGAATCGTGGAACAGGGTAATAAAAAAATGCAAAAGCACCAGGAGGTCCACTATGATTCAATTAGAGAAAAATTTTACTTACCAGTTTCATCCATATATTCCATCCTACATCAATTCAATTGAAGAACTCTTGTTTTTTGATATTGAAACCACTGGCTTTTCCGCTGATATTTCTAGTGTATACTTAATTGGTGCATGTTATTATCATTCTGGTAAATGGCATCTGATTCAGTGGTTCGCCGATGATTACCGCAGTGAAGAAAACCTCTTACACTCCTTCTTTCAATTTATGAAGCCTTACAAATACCTTGTACACTATAACGGAACCGGCTTTGACATCCCATACCTTACTAAAAAATGTGGCCAATATCATCTTGACTACAGCTTTACCACCATTGAAAACCTGGATATTTACAAAAAAATAACCTTTATAAAGAAGCTCTTAAACCTCCCTAATCATAAACAGCCTACCATGGAGAAATTTCTTGGTCTTACCCGACAGGATCCCTTTACCGGCGGTGAACTTATTGAGGTATATAGCCAGTATCTCCAACACAAATTACGCTCCCTCCCCTGCGAAGATTACTTCCAGTCCCTTCTTCTGCATAATGAAGAAGATCTTACCGGACTGGTTCACTGCATGAATCTTCTCCTTTACTGCGATCTTTTTTGTGGTAGCTTCCACATTACCCAAACGACGCTCCTGGAAAAAGACCTGGTCTTTACCCTCACTTGTCCCCTACCAAACAGCCAATGTCCTCAACCAACCAGCCAGTTTCCTCAATCAACCAGCCAGCCTCCTCAACCACTCAGTCCGTCAAAAAATACCCTTGACCAACACCAGAATTCGGAATATCTTCGTTTTACTCCAAACTTTGATTTTATTCATAAAGAACAAAATGGAATCCGTCTTAAGGGAACCAAAGATACCTTAACCCTCATCGTTCCCATATATGATGGTGAACTAAAATACTTTTACCCCAACTACAAAGATTACTTCTATCTCCCTAAAGAAGATGCTGTCGTACATAAAAGTATAGCTCAATATGTAGACAAAGAATATCGTATCAAATCCACCCGCGACAATTGCTATGAAAAGCGTACCACCCGCTTCCTCCCACAACCGGAAGAATGGAAAACCCCAGCCTTTCGTCAGACACCGAAAACACCCCTTTCCTTCTTCGAACTGACGGATACCTTCCTTACCACTCAGGAAGAACAAACGCATTACATAACCCTATTATTAAACGCCTTGCTAAAAGATACTCTTTTAAAATAAACATATAAACAACACATATACACCCCAACATTAACCCTGTCGCTAAAAAACACCTGTTTATAAAGAATACGCACTGAAAGGATAGGACCCCTGTTATTCCTATCCTTTCACACCGTTTATAGCCTTCTTCAATAAGACCTCACAAACAAAAAAAGAACACTCCGGTTAATCCCAAGTGTTCTTTTTCTCATCTTATTCAGCTGATGTAATAATTTCTTTCTTGTTATAAGATCCACAAGCCTTACAAACTCTATGTGGCATCATTAACTCTCCACATTTGCTGCATTTTACCAAGTTTGGAGCAGTCATTTTCCAGTTTGCTCTTCTCTGGTCTCTTCTTCCTTTAGAAGATTTATTCTTTGGACAGATTGACATGGTCACACCTCCTTATAATTCTTGAAGATATCTTGGATTACCGACATTCGGGGGTCTCCTACTGACTGGTCACAATCACAGGACTCCTTATTCAAGTTTTTCCCACAAACTTTGCATATTCCCTTACATCCAGGTTCACACAGTGTCTGTAATGGGAAATTGATTAAAATTTCATCATAAATAAGCAAGTCTACATCCAGGGTATATCCATCAATGTAATTTATTTCATCCATATCCTTGATTCTGTCTTCTTCTGTATCTTTGAAATCCAAATCTTTTGCCACCTGAATATCAAAAAACACTTCTACATCCTCAAGGCATCGACCGCACGGAACGTTCAGTGATAGCTTTGTCTTTGCAGCAAAAGAAATTTCTTTGTCTTCTTTTGATACAATTTCCAGTTCTATCTCTTCTTTTTTAATAATATCATATTCCATTCCATCCAGCCTAAAGCTTGTCAGCTCCAGAGGAGCTTTTATGCATTCAGTCTTGTTTTTTACAGACATGATTTGCGATAAAGATATTGTCATTTCAACAAACCTCCATAGAATACAGGACACAAGCACACTTCTAGTATTATATCCATATATTTCTACTTTGTCAACTCTTTTTTTTAAGTTAATTCAAGTTGTAATTCAAGCTAATCCAAGGTTGTCAGACATATTATTCGATCAAAGCAATCGTTTCTCTGGCAATCGCAAGTTCCTCATCAGTAGGGGTGACACATACCTTAATTTTAGAGTTCTCCGTTGATATCCTCACTTCCTGGCCATAAATACCAAGATTCATCTCCACATCAATTTCAATGCCCATAAATGCCAGGTGCTCACATACCAGCTGGCGTACATACGGATTGTTTTCACCCACACCAGCAGTAAATGCAACTCCGTCCAGACCGCCCATTGCTACTGCATAAGAGCCAATGTATTTGGCAACTCGATAAGCAAAGGTCTGCATTGTATTCTGAGCCTTTTCGTCCCCAGCATCATTTGCCTTTTGAATATCTCTGAAATCACTGGAGATTCCTGACATTCCCAAAACTCCAGATCTTTTATTTAATATATTAAAGACCTCTTCCATGGCAAGTCCTTCTTTTTTCGCAAGGAACTCTACAATAGCCGGGTCAATATCACCACATCTTGTTCCCATGATAAGGCCTTCAAGAGGCGTAAGTCCCATACTGGTATCTACACACTCTCCATTGAGAACTGCTGATATACTGGCCCCATTACCCAAATGGCAAACAACAATCTTTGAATTTTTCAAATCCATTCCATTGTATTCTGCAAACCGTTTGGAAACATAGCTGTGACTGGTACCATGAAAACCATATCGACGAATACTGTATTTCTTATAATATTCATTAGGAATCCCATACAAATAAGCCCTTGCCGGCATTGACTGATGGAAAGCCGTATCAAACACAGCCACCTGAGGCGCGTGTCCAATTACCTCTTTACAAGCACGAATTCCAATGAGGTTAGCCGGATTATGAAGAGGAGCCAAGTCAAAACATTCTTCAATCAGCTTTTCTACATCTTCATTAATCACAACTGAATCACTATAGTGCTTACCGCCATGTACTACCCGGTGTCCCACCGCCGTAATCTCGTGTATATCACCAATTACGCCAATTTCACCATCCGTCAAAGCATGAAGCACAACCTGAACAGCCTCTTTATGATCCGACATGGGTTTTTCCATCACATATTTATCCCGATCCCCAGCCTTGTGAGTGAGCACTGCACCTTCTATACCAATTCTCTCGCAAATACCCTTTGCCAATACAGCTTCCTGTTCCATATCAATTAATTGATATTTTAAAGAAGAACTACCACAATTAATCACTAATACCTTCATGTTCAGCTCCCGTCTGCCGCTTCAGCGGCTTTTAAATCAGGGAATGTGAATACCGTTCTCACATTTGCTCCCGTCTGCCGCCTTAGCGGCTTTCCTTTTCCTTACTGTGCATTAGCTTGTACAGCTGTAATTGCAACTACGCCGACAATATCTTCCGCAGAGCATCCTCTGGACAAATCATTTACCGGCTTGGCAATTCCCTGGGTAACCGGTCCATACGCTTCAGCCTTTGCCAAGCGCTCCACTAATTTGTATCCAATATTTCCAGCATCCAAATCAGGGAAAATAAGCACATTCGCTTTTCCAGCCACTTCACTTCCCGGTGCTTTAGAACTGCCTACACTTGGAACAATTGCCGCATCCAGCTGGCATTCTCCATCTATTTTATACTGTGGGTATTCCTTTTTGGCAAGCTCAGTTGCAGCTACTACTTTATCAACATCTGCATGTTTTGCACTTCCCTTAGTAGAATGAGAAAGCATTGCAACAATTGGTTCTTCACCTACCAAAAGCTCAAAGCTGGCTGCCGATGAACCGGCAATCGCTGCCAATTCTTCCGAATTAGGATTCTGGTTAAGACCAGCATCAGAGAAAACAAAAGTTCCATTCGCTCCCAGTTCACAATCCGGCACTACCATAACAAAGAAAGAAGACACCAGCTTAGTACCAGGTGCTGTTTTTAATATCTGAAGAGAAGGTCTTAAGGTATCAGCCGTAGAATGACAAGCTCCAGATACCATTCCGTCCGCATCTCCAGCTTTTACCATAACAACTCCATAATAAGTATAATCCTTTAATAGTATATTTTTTGCTTCTTCTTCCGTCATTCCTTTACTCTTACGACACTCTACCAGTACATTAACGTATTTGTCAAAATTACTGTCAGTAGCCGGATCCACAACTCTTACTTTAGAAATGTCCAAATCACCCGCCAGTTCCTTAACATCCTCAACCTTTCCAATCAAAATCAGGTCTGCAATGTCTTCCTTCTGAATCTGCGCTGCCGCCTTAAGAGTCCGAATATCCTCTGCCTCAGGAAGTACGATAGTTTTCTTGTTTGCTCTTGCTTTTGCTTTAATGTCATCAATAAATGCCACGGCTGTATGCTCCTTTTCTTTTCTTTTGGTATATTTTTAACCTAAATTTAATTATATCTCAATTCTACCCCACGTACAAGTACCTTAACCCATTTTCGGTCATTTTTTGTCCTCCCCTGACAAACTGTATCTTGGGATTTAGTTGACAAAATGGGTGATGGAACCCGTACGCTGGATGAGGGGCAAGGGAAAGGGCGCAGAAAAGAGACTTGGTGGTGGAAAACACTCCAGTTCCGCAGGTTAAAGGGTTCTAAGACGAATCCGCTAGACAGTGGCTCTTTACGGGTCGAGCTCGATGGACATC
>JAVBLX010000111.1:0-40922 GCA_031553075.1 Acetivibrio sp. | reverse complement strand
AAAAAAGACATAAAGAAAGAATCGGAGAAAACAATGAAAGTTAGAAATGGCCTAGCAGGTTTATTTTTACTGGGATGTTCACTGTTTGTTTTTGGGATAGGGCTATCTTCCCTTACTGTTCAAGCAGCAGAAGGCAAAACGGAAATTCATGTGGCAACTCCAAATAATGGAAGTATTATTACGGAGAGGATCGTGTACAACGCCTTGCAGCGGATTGGTTATGAGATGTCAGTGGAACCTCTTGGCGTACTAACAGCGGCGGATAGTGTGAACAATGGCGATGCGGAGATTCTGGTAGCTCAGTTAGATGGTCTGGAAAATACATATCCTCAGTTAGTACGAGTCCCCGTGCCAGTCTCTAAAATTGCAGTAGAAGCGTATATCAGAGATGATTCCAAGATAAAGCAAATAAAAACCTGGGATGATTTAAAGAGCTACTCAGTCGCTTACAATTTACAGCATCCGTACGTGGCCTCTATGGTTCCGGAAGCTGCCCTGGGACTTGAAGTTGGGATAGACAATCAGGAGCTTTGGAACGCATTATTAACCAACGAAGTTGATGTTGTGGTAGATGCATTTTCACAGACTCCTTGGATTCCTAAGGGAGTTCGTAAAGCTGGCATGATTGAAACAAAGCCAGCCTATCTCTATGTAAATAAGTCATACGAATTTCTGGTTCCGGAGCTTAAGACAGCTCTGGAGGATATGAAAGCAGAAGGTATTACGGAGAACATTAAAAAAAATGTAAAGACAGGAAAAGAAAAGGCGGTCCTGCACATCTCCTCCTACAGTGATGAAATGAAGTGGGAACGGGAGTTAAAAAAGGGTATAAAAGAAGGAATCGGCAGTGATATTTCTTATCAATATTATAATATTAGCCTGGATGCACGAAGGATTAAAAATCAGGTAATGCAGAGAAGCACGGTTGCTAAGAATATTCGGAGTATGTTTTTGAATCGATGTCCAGATGTAATCATTGCGTCCGATAATGATGCATTGGAATTTGTCAGGGAAAATTATTATTCTCTTTTTACCAATATACCGGTTGTTTATTGTGGCATCAATGATTTTGATTCAGATATGATTTATGGAATGGAAGACCACGTGACTGGCTGCACCGAATCAATATCAGTCAGTGCTACGGTGAAGGAGATTCTAAAAATATATCCAGATGCAAAGAATCTCTATGTTATCAATGATTATAGTAATGCCGGAAGAAAATGGCAAAATGATATTTTCAATCAAATTAAAAAGCTTAGTTTAGACCTGAATATTATCTACAATGAAAACCTATCTCATGAAGAACTGGTTGAGGCAATAAAGAATTTAAAAAAGGGAACCATTGTCCTTCTGGGAACCTATGTAACTGACCGGGATAATGCATTCCTTTCTGAAGATAAGATTCAAAAGGAAATTTCCGCGGCATCGGATATGCCAGTATTTTGTCTGGTGGATTCTTTTATCGGAGAAGGAACCTTTGGCGGGATGGTGTCTTCTGGCAGGAATCAGGGTATTACAGCCGGTCAGAAAGCAAGAGAAGTATTGACTGGTTCTGCTATGGGAACGATTTCGTCTATTTATGCATCAGAGTCTATTAATGTATGGGCTTTTGATGTTCAAATTGCTAAACGGTTTGGAATTTCATTAAAAAGCCTTCCGGAAGGATTTGAGAAGATTAATCGCCCGATACCCATTTGGGAGGAGCATCAGTCAATCAGCCTGGTGATAGCAGTGGTATTAAGTATTCTGCTTATTCTGTTTATTACCATACTGGTTTTCGTATGGAAACAGAGAAGAAAGAATGAAATTGTTCTGACGGAAAACGGAATTTTAAACCAAGAGCTTGATTTGCTCCGAAAGGAATTTGAGTCTGGAAGCATTATTGAGTACGTGGAACCTTTTATTAAAAACGCTCCATTATCCTTTGCACTTGTGGTGGATAACCAAATCGTGGATTCAAATGAATACTGTCGGCAGAAAATGGGAATGAAGCGTGGTGATTCGGTAGAAGCATTCTATAAAAATCCAAGAATTTATGAACATATTATCAGTGAGCTGGAAAATAAAGAGTATGTTAATGACGAAGTCGTACAGATGATTATGGTCAATGGAGAGATACACCGTCATATTATGAATGTTGGAAGAATAAGCTATAACGACTGTGATGGTTATTTATTGTTTGCCTTTGATGTAGAGGAGTCGGAAAGCAAGAAAGATTATATCGTAAGAATTCAAGAAGATATTCAGAAGATGATAGATGCTTTGCCTACTGCTATGGCCATTGTGGACATCAACGATTATAAGTTGGAATATATCAATAAGGATTTTTTGGAGATTTATGGATATCATACAATAGAAGAAGGAAAATTGATTGATTTTATACCTTTGGTAGAACGTTTCTTTGCCCGATGGCAGCATACGACGGTTTCTTTTGAATATGAGACCGGATATACCAAAGAACATGGAATCCATATGAAAATCTTTGCGGATCAGATTGTTTTCCGCGGCAAAAACTGTATTGTTCTCATTGGTCAGAATATTTCTGCTGAGACCAGACGTGCGGAGCTTTTAGCCCTGGCTGCAGAGCAGGAAAAAGAGGCAAATCAGATGAAGAGTGTCTTTTTAGCCAATATGAGTCATGAAATCAGAACACCGATGAATGCAATCATTGGTTTGTCTCAACTGGCGCTGTTTAAAGATCAGACACCAGAAAATAGTGATTTGTTTTTTAAAATTAGTTCATCCGCTAAGAATTTATTATCAATAATTAATGATATTCTTGACTTTTCCAAGATTGAAGCAGAAAAGCTGGACATTCTGGAAGATGAATTCAATCTGGAGGAGACCATAACAAACTCCTTCCTGGTAGCAGCAGAGGTATTAGAAGACAAGCCGGTTGAAATCTTGCTGGATGTGAAGCCGAATGTGCCCTGTTATCTGTTTGGTGACAAAACAAGGTTGTGGCAAATTCTTAAAAATCTTTTGGATAATGCGGTCAAATTTACCTCAGAAGGGAGTATCATCTTATCAGTTGTTGTGGTGGATGCCACCAGAGATGATATTACGCTGGAATTCAGTGTAAGGGATACGGGGATTGGCATGAGTAAGGAACAGATTGAAAAAATCTTCCTTCCATTTGAACAGTTTTCCCGTAATGTAAGTAAGAAGGCAGGAACAGGACTTGGAATGTCAATAACCAAACAGCTGGTGGAGCTGATGCATGGTTCCATCCGAATCGAAAGTGAATTGGGTGCGGGCACGGAGTTCCTGATAACCCTTCCATTCCGCTATGCAACCAATCAGATGACATTGGGAGCTTTTACCCAGGAAATCGTCAGTAAGAGTACAAGGAATCTTGGGACGATTCTGTTGGTGGATGATGATGAAGGAGCATTATTTGTCATGTCTTCTTTATTAAAGATGGCAGGGATAGAATCCGTTACAGCCAGTAACACAAATGAAGCACTGAACAGGGTAAGGGAGTATGCTGAGAATGGAACGCCATTTCCGATTGTGCTAATTGATTACGTCCTTGGAAAAGAGGATGGTATTGAGCTGGCTAATCAGATTAATTTAGTGGCAGAAAATACCAAGCTTCTGTTAGTAACTGCCTACCTGCGGCGTATTATTTCAGAGGAAGCTTTAAGAGAAGCAAGAATCGTGGACATTATCGAAAAACCTTTTGTGGCTTCTACTTTTTTAACGAAAATCTGCAGTGTAGTACCAGAAACTTCAGGTATGTCAAAGGAAAACAGGGTGAGTTTCCCAAATGCGAAGGTACTTCTTTGCGAGGATAATGAGATTAATCAGGCAGTAGCAGAGGGGATCATGAAGCTGTTCGATGTGGTTCCTGTAATTGCAAGTGATGGACGAGAAGCGCTTGCTGCCCTGGAACAACAGAAATTTGATCTTGTTCTGATGGATATCGTTATGCCTTATATGGATGGACATGAGACTACCATAGCGATACGACAAAGTAATAAACCATATAAGGAAGTGCCAATTGTAGCAATGACAGCTAATGTAATGCAGGATGAAGTAGCACAATGTATCAGGGAAGGAATGAATGGTCATATTGAGAAACCAATTGACATTGATAAATTCCAGATGGTATTAAGAAAATTTCTTTCATAATATTAAAATAAAAGAAGAGCCGCCCGCTCTAAGGTTAGATTGTGGTCTGACTTTAGAGCGGGCGGTTCATTTCGGTTGGCTGTGTGTGTGAATTCCTGTAGATATGGCAGACTAAATCACAATAATTCCATAATATTTGGCTCACGCAATGGCTGATTGAGGTAAAATCCCTGCATACTGTCACATCCATAGTCTTTTAAAATAGAGAAAACAGATTGTGATTCGATACCTTCAGCGGTTATTTTCAGGTCGAAACGGTGAACCAGATCGATCATGGAATGATTAATGGTAGCTACGTGGTTATCGCTTTCAATATCAAAGAAAAATGGAGTATCCAGCTTGATAACATCCAGTGGCATATGAGTCAGATAATAATACCAGGAATGGTGGGTACTAAAATCATCCAGGGCGATCCGGATGCCAGCTTCATGTAAACGGCTTAGCTTCTTTGCATATAAATCCATCTCATCTTTGGTCGTTCCACGAGTAATTTCCAATTGTATCTGGTTATATGGTATGCGTTTGCGGTCAAGGCATTCCAAGATACTGTCAACAAAATCATCCTGACTCAACTGAAGAGAGGAAACATTCAAAGCAAAGTAACCATCAAAGCATTTTTCATCAATTAACCTGCGCAAAAAGTCGGTTGCTGAGTCAAATGCCCAGTTTCCAATCTGAAGCATGGAATTTTTTTCATATTCTGCGATTGGAATAAATTCAACAGGACTAATCAAGCCGAATTCCTTACTCATAATCCGCATCAATGCTTCAAATCCAACAATCGTGGTGGTATTGGAGTCGTAGATGGGTTGATACATAAGGAAGAGTTCTTTTTCCGAAATACAGTTTTTTAAGGTCTGGATAATGTTGTTGTAGCGTTCTAGACCGATACGCATTTCAGGAGAGTAGAAGGTATAGATACCTTTTCCAGATTTCTTTACCTCATGCAAGGATATATCGGCATTGTTGATGAGGGCTTCAACGGAGGTTCCGTTATCAGGATAACTGGAAATTCCGGCACTTATCTTAAGGACAAGGTTGGTATCATTAATGACAAAGGGGACACTAAGCTCATCAAAAAGTGTATCCAGAGCATTTTGTATCACATGGGCAGAGCCAGCTTTGGCCAGAAGAAATTCATCTCCTCCAATATGGGCGCAAAGATCAAATTTACCATGGGAAGCTAATAAACGCTTGCCAAACTCATTTAATATAGTGTCACCCATAGGACGTCCATATATATCGTTTATCTGTTTAAAGTTATCAATATCAAGAAAGATAATACCATAAGAAACATTCCGTCCTAAAAGCCTGGACAGCTCCTGTTCAAAGGCATAGCGGTTATATAAGTGAGACAGCTTGTTATGGAGAGCATTATACTCGTTGATATCCTTCTCGTCCTTTAGTAGAATATATTGTTCCTGCAGCTTGGTAATCATACGATTATAGTTAGTTGCCATATCACCAAATTCATCGGAGCTTTTTAAGTCACATACAAAATAATCACCCTTTTCATTGCCAGAGGCAAACGCTTTATTTAACTTCTGAATGGGCTTTGTTATATTCCCTGAGATTTTAATACTTAAAAGGATTACCACCAAAAGTGCAAGAGCACTGGTAACAACAGTAATCAGGATTGCTTTTGTTTCATCTTCGGAAAATTCGGAATAATCCTGGCGAAGGAGTAAAATTAAGCTGATTTCGTCCATTACTTCATAATAATAGATCCGAGGGACACCGTCCATGGAATCATAGATAATATCGGATTTTGGAATCTCATTTTTTCGATAACGTTCCAGCAGATTAGCAAGTGCCGGGGCGGTGGTACATGAATTAAAAAATCTTGCTTCCGGATGGTATAAAATATAGTTGTCCGCATCAATTACAAAGGAAAGACCGGTTTCTCCGAAGGAAATACTATGGGAGAACTGTGCCAGGATGTTAGCATCTACAAATGCCACCAGTACACCAAGCCGTTTTCCAGAAGCAGAACACAGGGAAGTGCTGAGAGCCAGAGCCTTAGCATTGGGGTCTTCCGGAGCAAATAAGGAGTCATGAATCTTACTGGAAGAGATGTAGTTACGATTGCCATTATCCCTTATACTTTTAAAGTAATCCATATTGGATAAATCCATGCCGACTAGTTCATCATGGATAGCAGTAATAACAATACCATTCATATCGGTTATAAGCAGATCATCAAAGCTGCTTATGGTTTCAACATAAGTGTGAAAATAGTCGTTGATTCCAACTAATGCTTGAGCTGATACGTCTTTATTCTGGCTTTGAACCATGTCAGTCATGAAGTCTCGAATGCCCCAGCTGGAGGCAAGAAGCCGCAACTCGTCCTTCCGATAGCCGATGATTTCTGTATAAGCACTAGCTGAGGTATGAGTAATGGAATCCAAACGATTTATGTGTAATTTTTCAATGGTTTTCATATTAGCGGATAAGATAATAAACGCAATAAGAATGATTGGAATAACGGATACACCAATCATCATCAATAATATTTTTCTACGGATTGTCAAAATGTTAGTCTCCTTTAATATGGATTTAAGTGAAAAATATAAACAATATTCATAAATGCAAAATAAAATACCGCACTTATTAATATAATAGCAAAAACATCACTTTTTGTCAAGAAGTGCAAAAATAAAAAACCACAAAAAACAAAACAACACAAAAGAAGAAGAGATTGCGAAAGAGAAAAACTAAAAAAGGAAGAACCAGATATTCCGTAAAGTATATGACATGGAATCGAATTTTATAGAAAATTTATAATTTTTTTAAATGGGACTTATTGACATTTAAACGAATTGGAATATAATAAATCATTGACCATGTTAATAGTTAACCAAGTAAAGTATTATTCGGATGGGTAGGTATGGCATGTTTGGAACGTACATAATGAGAAATAATATGAGATAAGGAAAGGAGAGTGCTAAATGCGTGAGTCGGCAAAAGATTTTATAGCAATCATGAATAAATTTCGTTTGTTAGGCAAGAAAATAAATAATTCCATGGAGCTGTCTTCAGCAGAATTTTGTGTTATTCTTGCTATTGTAGAATGCACGAAGCGGAAGCAAATAGAGAAAGAAGCAGAAAGCGGGGTCACCATTAGTGAAATGGCGGCAGAGATGGGATCTTCTATGCCGGCAGCTTCCAAATTGCTCCGTTCAATGGAAGAAAAAGAACTAGTGGAGCGTGTGGAGAGCAAAACGGACCGGCGGGTGACTTATATAAAAGTATCACCGAAAGGGCTTGAGACCTTTAATATGGAAAAAAAGAAGCAGAAGCTTATTATGGAAAAAATAATTTGCAGCATGGGAGAAGAGAATATGAAAGTTCTCCTTACTCAGCTGCAAAATTTATATAAATATACATTACAGGAAATGGAGGCACAAAAAAAGTATGATTAAGATTTTAAGGTTTGCAAAGAAATCATGGTATATCATGGTTTTTATTATTGCCCTTTTGTTTATTCAGGCCAATGCAGAACTGGCATTGCCGGAATATACCTCACGAATTGTTGATATTGGTATTCAGTATGGAGGAATTGAAAAACCCATTCCCAAGGCCATTACGGAGACCTCTTTAAACCACATTAAGCTATTTTTGACAGAAGCGGATAAAGAAACGGTGGATTCTTACTACGGAGTGATGGACGAAACAACGCAGCGGAAAAACTATCCGACCGTGACCGAAACCATGTATGAGTTCCTGGACGATAAGCTTCCCAAGGATGGAGAAGAGGAATTAGACCGTATCAGTGAAATTGTGATTCCAGCCGAAACCCTGGTTGCCATGCTGACTTCCGATGGTGAGGAATTTGTTAAAATCCAGGAAGGGATTTTGGCGGCTATGCATCTGGATCCCAGTCAGGTGACGGATATTTTCGCTGTATTTGCTCAGATGCCGCCAGAAGCCATAGAAGGTATGAAAACCCAGATGAATGAAAAAATGGGTGATATGGCTGACATGATTGGAACTTCCATGGCAACAACCTTTGTAAAACAGGAATATGCTGCGATTGGTGTCAATTTAGATAAGATGCAGATGGATTATCTGAAGACGACAGGTCTGCAAATGTTGGGACTGGCTTTATTATCCATGGCTGTAGCGATTTTGGTTACTTATTTGTCTGCAAAGCTGGCAGCGGTTACCAGCCGGGATTTGCGTAACAAGATATTTAAAAAGGTAGTATCCTTTTCCAATAGTGAAATGAATGAATTTTCCACAGCATCTTTGATTACCCGTTCTACCAACGATATTCAACAGGTACAGATGGTTCTTACCATGATTTTCCGTATCGTTGCTTATGCACCAATTATCGGAATCGGGGGCATTATAAAGGTTCTTCGGACAAATTCCACCATGACTTGGATTATTGCGGTAGCAGTAGGGGCAATCCTTTGTTTGGTAATAATTCTTATGGTAGTGGCAATGCCTAAGTTTAAAAAGATGCAGATTCTGATTGACCGACTGAATCTGGTATCCCGCGAAATACTGTTAGGCATTCCGGTTATTCGGGCATTTAGCCGGGAGAAGCACGAAGAAAAACGGTTTGAAGGCGCCAATATGGATTTAATGAAGAATCAATTATTTACCAATCGCGCGATGGCTCTGATGATGCCAACCATGATGTTTATTATGAATGGTATTACGGTATTGATTATATGGGTGGGTGCTCATGGAATTGATATGGGAAATCTGCTGGTTGGAGATATGATGGCATTTATTACTTATACCATGCAGATTGTTATGTCCTTCCTGATGATTACCATGATTTCCATTATGCTTCCAAGAGCAGCCGTGGCAGCTGGACGTATCGAAGAGGTGCTTAACAGCAAAACCCACATTCTGGATCCCAAACAGCCGGAAAGAATGCCGGAAATTAGAAGTGGCGTTCGGT
The DNA here is from genome assembly GCA_031553075.1 of Acetivibrio sp. Taxonomy (GTDB): domain Bacteria; phylum Bacillota; class Clostridia; order Lachnospirales; family Lachnospiraceae; genus DIGJ01. The sequence continues at coordinate 31,873 of JAVBLX010000111.1, read as the reverse complement.
TTGAGCATGTAAACTTTCGTTATAATAAGGCCAAAGAAGATGTTCTCACGGATATTGATTTTACCGCCAAAGTGGGAGAGACGACGGCGATTATTGGAAGTACTGGATGTGGAAAATCTACTCTGGTTAACCTGATTCCACGACTTTATGATGTAACAGAAGGTAGAATTGTTATTGATGGGGTAGACATTCGGGATGTGACCTTGCATGACTTGCGGGAGCAGATTGGTTTTGTCCCTCAAAAAGGTGTTTTATTCTCTGGTACGATTGAATCAAACATTAATTTTGGTTTGGATGGAGAGAATGAAACAACGATAAAAGAAGCAGCTGAAATTGCCCAGGCAGCTGATTTTATAGCAGAAAAACCAGAGCAATATCAGGCTGAAATTGCCCAGAGCGGTGGAAATGTATCAGGCGGACAAAAGCAAAGACTGTCCATTGCACGGGCCATTGCCAAGAATCCCAAGATTTATGTTTTTGACGATAGTTTTTCTGCGCTGGATTATAAGACGGATCAAGCGCTTCGGAGCGCCCTGAAAAAGAAAACAGAAGGCGCAGTTGTCCTTATTGTGGCACAGCGTATCAGTACCATTCTCCACGCAGAGAAAATTGTAGTTCTGGAAGATGGAAAGATTGTCGGAATTGGAAGCCATGAAGAGCTTTTAGCAAATAATGAAGTATATCAGCAGATTGCCAGCAGCCAGCTGTCTCAAGAAGAGCTGGAAGGCAAAACAAAAGGAAAGGAGGTATAGATTATGGCAGAAGACATGAAGACACGAAAACCTCCAAGAAGAGGGGGTCCGATGGGACATGGCGGTATGGGAATGCCACCGGAGAAAGCTAAAGATTTTAAGGGAACCTTTGGAAAGCTGGTACAATATTTAAAGAAGTATCATATAGCAATTATAATAGTTATAATCTGTACCATTTTCAGTACAGTTTTTACCATTGTTGGACCTAAGATATTGGGAAATGCGACAACAGAAATTTTTAATGGTCTGACGGGTAAGGTACAGGGGGGATCAGGAATTGATTTTGAGAAGATTGGTTTTATCCTTTTATCCTTGTTGGGATTATATGGAATCAGTACCCTGTTTGGATACATTCAAGGATTCTTAATGTCTGGGATTTCACAGAAAATGACCTTTCAATTAAGAAAGGAGTTATCAGAAAAGCTTCATCGCCTTCCGATGAACTATTACGATACCAAAACCAATGGAGAAATTTTGTCCCGGATTACCAATGATGTGGATACGCTGGGAGGAAGTCTTAATCAGGCTCTGACACAGCTCATTTCTTCCGTAGCTACGATTATCGGAGTTTTGGTCATGATGTTGTCAATCAGTCCGCTGATGACTCTGATTGCCATTCTTTTGCTGCCGGTATCTGGTCTTTTGATTGGTACAATGATTAAGTTCTCTCAGAAGTACTTCAAGGCTCAGCAGGAATATCTGGGTCATGTGAACGGACAGGTGGAAGAGGTGTTCGGCGGTCATAATATTGTAAAGCTGTTTAACCGGGAAGAAAAATTTTTGGATGAATTTAAGAAGACAAATGATATTCTTTACGATTCTGCTTGGAAATCACAGTTTTTCTCTGGTATGATGCATCCAATTATGAGCTTTATTGGCAATATTGGATATGTGGCGGTAGCCGTAGTGGGTGGATATCTGAATATTAAGAAAGTAATTGAAGTAGGTGACATTCAGTCTTTTATTCAGTATGTAAGACAGTTTACCCAGCCAATTGCACAGATAGCCCAGGTTTCCAATATGATTCAGTCTACTGTTGCAGCAGCGGAACGTGTATTTGAATTTCTTGATGAGCCGGAGGAGGAGCAGAAGGCATTAAATCATGCGGATACGACAGCGGATCAGCTGACGGGAAATGTGGCATTTAATCATGTTTCTTTTGGCTATAAAGAGGATGCTACTATCATTCATGATTTTAGCGCAAGTATTAAAGCCGGACAAAAGATTGCCATTGTTGGACCGACTGGTGCCGGAAAAACCACCATGGTGAAGCTTCTTATGCGGTTTTATGATGTTAATTCCGGTACAATTGAAATTGATGGCTATAACATTAAGGATTTTGACCGAAGTGAACTTAGAATGACCTTTGGAATGGTGTTACAAGATACCTGGACCTTTAAGGGCAGCATTATGGAAAATATTCGCTATGGAAAGCTGGATGCTACGGAAGAAGAAGTCATACAGGCTGCCAAAGCCGCCCATGCCCATCACTTTATCCAGACCCTTCCGGGCGGATATGATATGGAGTTGGATGAAGAAGCGACGAATGTGTCTCAGGGACAGAAACAGCTCCTTACCATTGCCAGAGCTATTTTGGCGGATAGTCCGATTCTGATTCTGGATGAGGCAACCAGTTCCGTTGATACCAGAACCGAAATTCGGATCCAGAAGGCTATGAACAATCTAATGAAGGGCAGAACCAGCTTTATCATTGCTCATCGTCTTTCCACCATTCGGGATGCTGACCTGATTTTGGTTATGAAGGATGGCGATATTATTGAACAGGGAAATCATGAAGAATTGATGGTACAAAACGGCTTTTATTGTGAACTGTATAATTCGCAGTTTGAGCAGACGGCTTAAGTAGTTTTGTATCGGCGAGAGGTTTTATATATAAGAAAAATAAACCGCAAAAAAAGGAGACTGCCATGCAGTCTCCTTTTTTTGCGGTTTATTCCCTGTACTTGCAAATTATGAATATAGGTTCCCAGTTGGGATTTGTCAGAATTTAAAAAATATAAGGTAATACATTAATCGGACGATCATGGATAATCAGGCTTGCTTTGGAATCGGAAAAATGATATTCTTCATTAATAAGTATGACATGATTTCCTTTGAAGTTTTCCAATGCTTTTTCCAGAAAGAGAGAGTGGAGACGTTCGCCAGCGATAATAAATACATCGGCATTGGCAACGGCCTCATAAGCTTTGGTCAAAACACCATTATCAATCTGCTCGCCAATCAATCCTACTTTTGGACGAAGAACGGATTTGCATTCACTACAACATGGAATACCGGAAGATTCCTTCACATATTGGGCTGAAAACGATTTTCCGCATTTAATACAAACATTTTTATGAATAGAGCCATGAAGTTCTATCACATTTTTTGAACCAGCAAGTCCATGAAGGCCATAAAAGCTTTTGGTAATTACACTGTGAACTTTTCCCTGCTTTTCCAGTTCAACAATAGCATAATGACTGGCATTTGGCTTTTGCTCTAAAAAAAGGATGTATTTTTTATAGTATTGAAAAAAAAGCTCTGGTCTGGTGGAAAAATAAACACTACTGAATAAGTCTTCCGGAGAAACACCAAATTCATCTTCTACTTTAAAGGATTCTTCAGGACTGAGAAAATTGGGAATGCCGCTATCATCGGTCAAGCCAATTCCACCATGAATAACAATTCGATTATTGTCACGGATAATTTGCCTTAATGCATCAATGCTCATATGAATTCCCCCTCGTATGATTTTTTTCGTTGCATATATATAATATTATAATATAAATATGAAAAAAAGGGAAGAGAATTATTAAAATATGAACTATTTGTTTGAAAAGAATATAAAAATAGCTTTACTTGCCTTTTTGTGAAAAGTAGTATAAAATGCAAGAGAACGATGCAAAATGGCAAGAAAGAAGGATTTAAATGTGCGCTAAAGCGCACAGATAGGAGTTTAAAATATGTTTGAAACTTTTTTTCCGAATGAATGGATGAAGTCAACTTATCAAATTGATTTTAAAAAATATTATGAAGATGGATATCGTGGTGTGATTTTTGATATTGATAACACTTTAGTTGAGCATGGGAAGGATGCGGATCAACGGGCAGAAGGTTTGTTTGAGCAATTGAAGCAGATTGGATTTAAAACCTGTCTTTTATCCAATAATAAAGAAGAGCGGGTGCTGCGATTTAATCGGAATATTCAGACCAACTATATTTTCAAGGCGAATAAGCCAGGAATTAAAAATTATCGGAAGGCTTGCGAGAAAATGGGGACGGATGTGAACAATACGTTGTTTGTCGGAGACCAGCTTTTTACCGATGTGTGGGGGGCAAAACGGGCAGGTATTTACAATGTTTTGGTGGAGCCGATTGATAAGAAAGAGGAGATTCAGATTGTTTTAAAGAGGTATCTGGAAAGGATTGTATTACACTTCTATAAAAAAATGGTTGAAAAATCTTCCAAGTTATTATAAAATTATTATATTAATGCGAACTTTTATTAATTGTTCGTGATACATTTAAGGAGGAATATCATTTATGGTATCAGCAGGCGATTTTAGAAACGGCCTTACAATTGAATTAGATAACACGGTTTATCAGGTAATTGAGTTTCAGCATGTAAAACCTGGTAAAGGAGCAGCGTTCGTAAGAACAAAATTAAGAGACATCAAAAACGGTGGTGTAACCGAAAGAACTTTCCGTCCATCAGAAAAATGTCCTCAGGCTCATATTGAGAAAAGGGATATGCAGTATCTTTATTCTGACGGCGATTTATATAACTTTATGGATGTAGAATCCTTTGATCAGTTTGGTCTGAATGAAGAAGCCATCGGTGATTCCTTAAAGTTTGTAAAAGAAAATGATATGGTTAAGATGCTTTCACATAATGGAGCCGTATTCGCCATTGAACCACCAATGTTTGCAGAATTGGAAATCATTGAGACCGAGCCTGGATTCAAAGGTGATACAGCAACAGGTGCTACGAAGCCAGCGATTGTAGAAACTGGTGCAACCGTGCTGGTTCCTCTGTTTGTAGAAACTGGGGACAAGATTAGCATTGATACCAGAACTTCTGAGTATTTAAAGAGAGTATAATTTTATATTGATTTGAGTAGTGCAGTCTTGAACTGCACTATTTTTTTTGCATAAATAAGACTAGCCCCTCATATATTTGAAACATGACTTTATGGAAGGGGTATTTGAGATGGACAGGAAGGAAGAAGTACTACGGATTTTTTCAATAAAGCTGCGGAAAATGCTAAGCTCTTTGGAACTTAAGTTTGATGCGCTGCAGGAAATACGATTGAGAGTAAATCGCCCACTTTTGCTGGTCTATGATAACCAGGAGTTTTTTTTAGGCAAAAATGGTGGCTTAACCATGGCATTGGAAATGGCATACCAGGTACCTCAAAATGAAATCAAGGAGACGATGGAATATATTTGCAATTATTCTTTATATGCTTATGAGGATGAACTTAGACAGGGGTTTATAACCATTCAGGGGGGGCATCGGGTAGGAATTACTGGCAGGGTAATTCTGGAAAAAAATATGGTTAAGGGAATGAAACATATTTCCTTTCTTAACATTCGTTTTGCCCATGAGGTGAAAGGATGCTCGAAAGAGATTATTCCATATATTAGAAATGGAACTGAAATTTATCACACCTTAATTGTTTCACCGCCCAGATGCGGAAAAACAACATTACTTCGTGATTTGATTCTACAGTTATCAAATGAATTTACCGTGGGTGTGGTAGATGAAAGGTCGGAAATTGGGGCCTGTTATATGGGCGTTCCGCAAAATGACCTGGGAGTAAGGACGGATGTGTTGGATTGTTGTCCTAAAGTAGAGGGCATGATTATGCTGATTCGTTCTATGGCACCCCAGGTGGTAGCGGTGGACGAGATTGGGACAAGGGAGGATTTGGAGGCTCTGGGTCAGGTGATTCATTGTGGTGCAAAAATCATTGCAACCGTTCATGGACGCTCGATTGAGGAAGTGGTTAATCAACCGGTTGGGATGCTGTTTGAACGGGTGGTTATTTTAGACCGGGAAAAGGGAGTTGGACATGTTGCTGGCGTGTTTGACGGACGAGGAGGGAAGGTTTGCTGGTTAAGATAATAGGGAGCATTCTGGTTATTTTTTCAACTTCGTTTCTGGGTTATTTATTGAGTTGGGAGAAAATCAGGAGGCTGGAGCAGCTGAAGGAATTGAAAAAAAGTATATATCTTCTCAAAGGCGATATTCAGTATGGGTTTACTCCGTTGCCAGAAGCTTTTGCCAATATGGGAAAAAAATGCAGCCCTGCCTTTTCTACTTTTTTTGCCAGGGTTGCCAGTGACCTGAAAGAGTTTCAGGGACAATCTTTTTATGGAATATGGAAAAAGCGCATTGGAGAAGAATTGAAAGAAACCGCTCTCAGCAAAGGGGATAAAGAAAAACTGATGGGATTGGGGGAGACTCTTGGCTATCTGGACCAGGAGATGCAGCTTAGTACCATAAAATTATATCTGGAAAATCTGGAGGAAGAAATTTCCACGGAAACAAAGAGTCAGAAGGAAAAGATAAAGCTGTGCCAGGTTTTGGGCGTTTTAAGCGGTATATTTATTACCATTGTAATGATTTAGAAAGGGCGCACAAAGGGTGCAAATGGGGAATGAAATGGATATAAATCTAATTTTTAAAATTGCGGCGGTGGGAATTTTGGTGTCAGTCCTAAGTCAGGTATTAAAACATTCCGGTAGGGAAGAACAGGCCTTTCTTACCAGTCTGGCTGGGCTGATACTAGTCCTTCTATGGATTATTCCATATATATCGGAGCTTTTTTTGACCATTAAGAATCTGTTTGCTTTATAAGGTAAAGGGGCTTTTTATGATAAAGGTTGCGGCACTTGGTTTGATTACGGTATTGCTGGCCATTCAGTTTAAAGGTGGAAAGACGGAATATGGTATTTACATTGGCGCTGCCGGATGTATGATTATTTTTTTCCTCGGTATTCAGAAGCTGGAAATTATTCTGGGATTTCTGAACCGGGTACAGAGTTACATTAGTATAAATGATACTTATATTTCGCTATTACTAAAAATAGTTGGAATTACATATATTGCAGAATTTGCTTCGGACCTTTGTAAGGATGCGGGATACGGGGCAGTGGCCGGGCAGATTGAGTTTGTCGGGAAGCTTACCATTTTGACGGTAAGTATGCCGGTTCTAATGTCATTACTGGAATCCATTCAAAAATTTCTATAAAGCACATGGAGGGGAGCCAAGATGAGAAAAACCACTTCATCTCCCTTGAATGGAATACGTGCTAAAGCACGTGGAGGGGAGCCAAGATGAGAAAACCATTTCATCTCCCTTGAATGGAATACGTGCTAAAGCACGTGGAGGGGAGCCAAGATGAGTATATGAAAAATTGGTGGTGGAAAATTGTGATTTTTCTGCTTGTTTCCCTGATGTTGGGGAATGTGAAAACTGCAAAAGCAGAAGAAACCAGTATACCCTATGAAGATGCCTTTGAATATGAGGAAATACAAGATACGGTGGATGCAATTTTGAATCAGGATTCCTTTGATTTCAAGGGATATGTATATGACTTGATAAAGGGGAACAAGGAATTTTCCATCGGAGAGATTGTGGGGAATGTACTTGAGCTGGTAAAAAGCCAGGTGCTGAGTGATAAGAACCTTATGATTCGTTTTGTGGGAATTGCTATTATCGGAGCTGTTTTTACTAATTTCTCCAAGGTTTTCCGCAACAGTCAGGTTTCTGAAATGGGATTTTATGTGACGTATTTGCTGCTATTTACCATGATTTGTACTTCCTTTTATACCTTGAGCGAACTGGCCGAGCAGACACTGACGCAGCTCTTGCAGTTTATGAAGGCAGTGATTCCTTCCTATTTCATAGCCGTAACCTTTGCGACAGGAGTAGGAACCTCTACGGTGTTTTATCAAGGGGCTCTGATGCTGATTGGAGTAGTGGAAGCGTTGTTGCTTCATGTTATTTTTCCGTTAATCCGGATTTATTTTGTCATATATCTGGTCAATAATCTTTCGACAGAGGACGTGCTGTCTAAATTTGCGGAGCTTTTGGAGACCGTAATAAACTGGTCCCTAAAAACCCTTCTTGGTGTAGTGACGGGCTACAACGTGATTCAAGGCTTGGTGGTTCCCGTTGCAGATACTATAAAAAATAAAACGGTAGTTCGGGCGATCCAGGCCATTCCAGGGGTGGGGAATGCATTGGGGGCAGCGACCGAGACCGTACTGGGAGCCGGTGTTGTGCTGAAAAATGCAGTTGGAGCAACCGGCATTGTGGTACTCATTCTGATTATCAGTATTCCCCTCATTCGAATGGTATTTTATGCTCTGCTTTATAAACTGGGAGCAGCTATGGTACAACCGGTTTCCGATAAACGTATTATCCAGTGTCTATCCGGCGCATCCAAGGCAGCTGGTTTGCTGGTTTATACCACATTTGTCGGCGGTGTTTTGTTTTTAATGACCATTCTGATTGTAATGGCGACAACCAACGGGAGGGTATCATGAGTGTTCTTGTGGATATGGTGAAAAATCTGGCGATATATTTGATTTTTATGACCGTAATAAAAAATTTAATTGGAAAAAGCAGCTACGGGAAATATGTCGATTTCTTCATGGGCCTGGTACTGATTATAATCATTGCTGGACCGCTAAGCAGGTTTTTATCGCTGGATAAAAATTTAGATTATTATTTAAGGCAGAATGATTTTCTGGTAAACCGGCAGGAATTGGAATATGAGATGAATAATGCCGTGGAGCAGCAGCAGGAACAGGTCTTTGCGGATTATGAAGAGACTTTGATGACACAGCTTAGAGAAATTGTGGAGAGGGAAGGTTATTATCTTTACCGTGGAGACATTCAGATTGACCAGGGGGATGACTATGGGAAAATCAAAGGAATTAAGTTATGGGTTGGAACAGAGGAAAAAAAGAACAAAATTTCCATTGATAAGATTTCTCTCAAGGAAACTCAGTTGGAAAGCAAGGCTTTTACTCCCATAGTGGAGGAAATCAGCCGAACTCTTTCAGTCCAGGAGGGAGTCATTGAAATATACTTGGAGTCTCAGTAAAAATAATTAGAAGGGGTGTAGAAAAAACACGGTTGGGAGCTGGCGATGGAGAAGAAAAAATTATCACTGAAAGAAATCGGGAAGGATAAGCTACTGATTATGCTTTTGGCAGGTATTCTGCTATTATTTTTATCTCTTCCCAGTTTTGGAAAGGCAGGAGAGAGTATTCCAAAGGAAAAGCAGGTAACCCAGGAAATACCTTCCTCTTCAGGAAAAGATGATAATGAGCTGTATATTGAAGCGATGGAAAAAAAACTTAAAAATACTCTTTCCATGGTAGATGGTTTGGGAAATACCGAAGTTATGATTACTTTAAAGGGTTCTAAGGAAAAAGTGACGCTGAAGGATGAGCCATATACCCAGGAAAATTCTAACGAAACGGATGGAACCGGTGGAACCAGAGTGAACTCCAGTGTGACAAAGGAGGATGAAACCGTAATGGTTTCCAACGGAAATGGTGATTCACAGCCTTATATTGTAAAAGAAACCGAACCAGAGATTGAAGGTGTTTTAGTACTTTGTGAAGGTGGAAATAATGGAAAAATTATTAATGAAATTGTGGATGCCGTACAGGTATTATTTAATGTTCCTCCACATAAAATTAAAGTAATGAAGATGGAATCGAGAACAAAGTGATAGAGATTGAAAGGAGAAACAATGAAAAAGATTTTTAAGAAAAACCAAATTATTATTACGGCACTTGCTCTGATGATTGCTGTAGCAGGGTACTTGAATTTTTCGGGAGAGGATGTTGTAAATACCATAAGCGAAACGGCGGATGAGTCTACATATGTTGATGGTGATGAGCTTGCTCTTCTGGATCTTTCTGATGAGGACATTGCAGCCGCGGAAGCGACACAGGTGGGAAATAGTGAAGAACTTGCAGTTGCAGACACCGGAGAAGTGGTGAGTGAAGAGAGTAACCAGGTTGGAGAAGCTGTTTTAGTAAGCGCAACCATCGGCAGTGACTTCTTTGCCTCTGCTCGTCTTACCAGAGAACAAACAAGAGCAAAGAATAAAGAAATGCTGATGGAAATCGTAGATAATAAAAACATCTCAGATGCACAAAAAGAAGAAGCTTTAGGTGAAGTGGTAAAGCTTACGGATGCAGCGGAAAGAGAAACGGCTACGGAACTTCTTTTAGAGGCAAAAGGATTTGAGGATGCAGTGGTAAGTATTGTGGATGATTCGGTGGATGTAATTGTGAATGCCAACGAGCTGACAGAACAGCAGATTGCGCAAATAGAAGATATTGTAAAACGGAAAACCCAGGTTTCTGCTGAGAATATTGTGATTTCTCCAATTGGTGTCGTACAGAATTAGAATATTTTGCCTTGCAATGCAAACATTTTTTGATATAATGGATATAGAATATGGAAATACTAAAGCTAGGAGGTAATTACTGTGAGTAAAGAAGTTGAAAATAGAAGTGCTTATAAAGTATTAGAAGGTGGCAATATTGGAGAAGTACAGATAGCAGATGAAGTGGTGGCAATCATTGCCGGATTGGCAGCGATGGAAGTGGAGGGTGTTAATTCCATGGTAGGCAACACCACTAATGAATTAACCGGACTTCTGGGTATGAAGAATCTTTCCAAAGGTGTTAAAGTAGAAGTTAGTCCCGAAGCTGTTTTCGTAGAGCTGGCCCTTAATATGGAATATGGCTACAGCATTCCAAAGACCTCAGCTCTGGTTCAGGAAAGAGTAAAGCAATCCATTGAAAATATGACAGGACTTCAGGTTGCTGAAGTAAATGTACGAATTGCAGGAGTTAAGCTAGAAGGAAAGAAATAAAAAGCAGGAGACGATTACAAAGAGAAGTCTTGTGTAATGGTCTCTTGTATTTTGCATGGAAGAAAAGGAAATGAACGATGAAGAGAAGTGAATTACGAGAGCACATGTTTCTGATGTTATTTCGGAAGGATTTTTATCCAAAGGAAGAATTGGGAGAACAGGCTCTATTGTACTTAGATGGTCTGGAACCCAGTATGCTGGATGAGTTTGAAGAAGGCCTGATTTGTCCAAGTGAAAAGGAAAATGAGTATCTGGAAAAACGTTTTACCGAGTTACTTGATAAAATTGAAGAAATCGATACCATGATTGAAGAAGCGGCAACTGGCTGGAAGATAAGCCGGATTGGAAAGGTAGAGCTGACAATCATCCGTCTGGCTACTTATGAAATGAAATTTGATGAAGAGATTCCCACAGGAGTTGCCATCAACGAAGCAGTAGAGCTGGCAAAAAAATTTGGTGAAGATAATTCGGCTGGATTTGTAAACGGCCTGCTTGCAAAGCTAACAGACTAAGTCGCCTTCATCCGAAGGATAGGCCACATAAACGCACAACAACGGTTGAGCTGTCAGTGGCGATTTTAGGTACTCTTATGGAGTGCTTATGCCGCCTAAGCGGTACAGCTGGAAGGTTAAAACATGAAAGAAGCGATATATTCAGTTTCCCAGGTAAATCAGTACATTAAAAATATGTTTATAAGAGAACCTATTCTCAATCATATTTATATTAAGGGTGAGGTCTCTAACTGTAAATATCATACCTCGGGACACATTTATTTTACATTGAAGGATAGTAAAGGGCAGATGGCCTGTGTTATGTTTGCAGGTCAGCGGAGTGGCCTTTCTTTTCGCATGTCTGAAGGACAAAGTGTTATTGTGCTGGGCAGCATTAATGTATATGAGCGAGATGGAAAGTATCAAATGTATGCCAATGAAATCAGACTGGATGGAACCGGGATCCTATATGAGCGGTTTGAACAGCTCAAGCGAAAGCTAGAGGCAGAAGGTCTTTTTGATTCAGAGCACAAAAAGCCCATAAAAGCTTATAATCAGAGGGTGGGTATTGTTACGGCCAGCACCGGTGCCGCCATTCAGGATATTATCAATATTGCTACACGGAGAAATCCTTATGTCCAGTTGATTCTCTATCCAGCCAAGGTCCAGGGTGAGGGTGCTGCAAGGACCGTTGTAGAGGGGATTCAGTATTTGGAACAATTAGGCGTGGATGTCATTATTGTGGGACGAGGCGGCGGCTCTATCGAGGATTTATGGGCCTTTAATGAAGAGATCGTGGCAAGGTCTGTATTTGCAGCCAGAACACCAATTATATCAGCCGTGGGACATGAGACCGACACGACTATCGTAGATTTTGTATCCGATCTTCGTGCTCCAACCCCTTCCGCTGCAGCTGAATTGGCTGTAGCGAACTATTATGAAATAGAAGATTACTTACAGCAATGTGAATATACTCTGAACCGATATATGACGGGAAAGCTTCGGACTCTGCGGAGTGAGCTGGAAAAATACAGTCTGCGCCTCAAGCATCAGGACCCCTTCTATCAGATACGGGAAAAGCGTCAGTATTTAATCGAAACAGAGGAACGACTTACTCGAAGCATGAAGTATAAAATAGAAAAAAAGCGACATTTACTAGCGCTGTACATAGAAAAGATGAAAGGGCTGTCGCCCCTGGAGCGACTCAATCAGGGCTTTGGGTATCTTACCAAAGAAGATGGCGCATTCATTGGTTCCATCGAAGAGATAGCAGTGGGAGAAACCATTTCCATTGCCATGAAGGATGGAGAACTGAAAACCAGAGTGGAAGAGAAAAAGAGAATCAGGAGAGAATAAATGGCGAAAGGGAAAACATTAGAAGAATCCATGGAAGCACTTGACTCCGTTATTGGAAAGTTGGAGAAGGAAGACACCAGTCTTGAGGATTCCTTCAAGCTGTACCAGGATGGTATGAAATTATTAAAAGAATGCAATGATGCCATTGATAAGGTGGAAAAGAAAATTATTGTTTTGAATGAAGGTGTCATAGAGTAAGTGATATTCTTCAGGAATCGTTTGTGCTGCGGATGGTTTGCATGACAGGAAGAGGCACTCAAACGTGTAGATTGGAGTCATATATGGATTTTGATAAAGAACTGGAACAAAGGGTAGCGATGATAGAAGCTATCCTGAAATTAAATCTTCCTAAAGAAGAAGGCTATCAGAAAATAATTATGGAGGCCATGGGCTATAGCCTTATGGCTGGCGGGAAACGAATTCGGCCCATGCTTATGCTGGAGACGTTTCGTTTATTTAGTGATAAGAAAACTACTGTTGTAGAACTATTTGCTGTTGCTACGGAAATGATTCATACCTATTCTCTGGTGCATGATGACCTACCAGCTATGGATAATGACGAATACCGAAGGGGACGCAAGACTACTCATGTAGTCTACGGTGAAGGACTTGGTATACTGGCAGGAGATGCCCTGCTTAATTATGCCTTTGAAATAGCGGCAAGTGCTTTTGAACTGGACGAGGATTTACCTCTCGTCGGCAAAGCCATCCAGGTCATGGGAAGAAAAGCCGGGATTTATGGTATGATTGGTGGTCAGGTAGTAGATATCATGTCAGAAGGGGAACCCCTTACACTGGAAAAGGTAGAATTGATTCATAAATTAAAAACAAGTGCTCTCATAGAATCTGCCATGATGATTGGAGCTATACTGGCGGGAGCGTCAGCAGATGCCGTTGCCAAGATAGAGCGGGCAGCCTCCTTAATTGGTCTGGCATTTCAGATTCAAGATGATATTCTGGATATTACCAGTACCATGGAAGTGCTTGGAAAACCAGTGCATAGTGATGAAAAAAATCACAAAACCACATATGTGACTTTGGTCGGTCTGGAACAAGCCAAAGAAGATGTGAAGAACTATTCCAACGAGGCTTTGAGTATTCTTAAAACCGTTGGAGAAAGAAATCTTTTTCTGGAAAATCTGGTTTCATACCTGATTCAAAGAGAAAAATAAGGAAGGTGTTACTTTGCCAAAATTATTGGATGGAATAAATGAACCAAATGACATAAAAAAAATAAATAAAACGCAGTGGGATATACTGGCAAAAGAAATTCGCCATTTTCTAATTGGGAATATCAGCAAAACGGGGGGGCATCTGGCTTCTAATCTGGGGACCGTGGAACTTACCATGGCCCTTCATTTGACCATGGATTTTCCAGAGGACAAGCTGGTATGGGATGTGGGCCATCAGGCGTATACACATAAGATACTAACCGGAAGGAAGGAAGACTTTGTGACGCTCCGTCAGTACGGTGGTCTCAGTGGTTTTCCCAAACGAAAAGAAAGTGATTGCGATGCTTTTGATACAGGTCACAGCTCGACCTCAATCTCGGCAGCACTGGGACTTGCCCGGGCAAGGGATTTATGTGGAGAAAGCCATAAGGTGGTGGCAGTAATCGGTGATGGCGCCTTATCTGGGGGCATGGCATATGAAGCGCTGAATAATGCCGCCCAGCTTAAATCTAATATGATAATAATCCTCAATGATAACAACATGTCGATTACGGAAAACGTAGGTGGCATGTCAAATTACCTTGGAAAAATCCGAACCGGAAGTGGTTATCAGAGCTTAAAGGATGAAATTGAAACCACCTTAAGAAGTGTTCCGGTAATTGGTAATGCGGTAGCGGATAAAGTCAAACGTTCTAAGGATAGTATTAAGCGGTTATTTATCCCGGGAATGCTTTTTGAAGATATGGGAATTACGTATATTGGACCGATTAACGGACACAGTATTACGGATATGATGGAGGCATTTAAAAGTGCCAGTCGCGCCAATAAAGCAGTCCTGATTCATGTACAGACGAAAAAAGGAAAGGGTTATTCCTTTGCGGAACAGGTCCCGTCCAAATACCATGGGATAGACCCCTTTGATATAAGAAGCGGAGAAATCAAGAGCGTTGATAAGAAAGAAACCTATGGTAGCGTGTTTGGCGATACATTAGTGGCGGAAGCAGCTGGCAATGACAAACTGGTTGCCGTTTGTGCAGCAATGCCATCAGGGACTGGACTGATGAAGTTTCGTAAGCTTTATCCAGAACGTTTTTTTGATGTTGGAATTGCGGAAGAGCATGCTGTTACCTTTGCAGGAGGGCTGGCGGCAGGTGGAATACATCCGGTAGTTGCCATTTATTCCACTTTTCTACAAAGAGCTTATGATCAGATCCTTCATGATGTTTGTCTGGAGAATCTCCCAGTTACCTTTGCTATTGACCGGGCCGGACTGGTAGGCAATGATGGAGAGACTCATCAGGGCGTATTTGATATTTCCTATTTATCCAATATACCGAATCTGACCCTGATGGCAGCTAAAAATAAAGACGAATTTGTTTCCATGCTAAAGTATGCATTTGCCTTTGCTGGACCAGTTGCGGTGCGTTATCCAAGGGGCAGTGTATACCAGGGGCTTAGTGAGTTTAGGATGCCGATTATCCATGGCAAGAGTGAAATTCTTTACGAAGAAAAGGACATTGCGATTTTGGCTCTTGGCTCCATGTGTGAGACAGGGGAAATGGTGCGACAAAAGCTGAAAGAGATGGGATATTCGGTGACGCTGGTGAATGTTCGTTTTGTAAAGCCGATGGATACCGCTCTTTTGGAACGATTAAAAGAAAATCATCATTTGTTTGTTACCATGGAAGAAAATGTCCGAACAGGCGGTTTTGGACAAATGGTTGCCAGTTGTATCAATGAAAGGGTCTTATCAGGGCAAGGAATTCCGACACTCAATTTTTCAGTTCCCGATCAGTTTATTGAACATGGAAATGCTGAATTACTAAAGAAAAAACTGAGCTTGGATGTAGACAGTATGGTAGAAAGGATTAAGACTGCTTTATGAAGGAACGGCTGGATATATTATTAGTAAAAAATGGGCTGGCTGAGTCACGAGAAAAAGCAAAAGCCATTATCATGTCAGGTAATGTTTTTGTGAACAATAATCGGGAAGATAAAGCTGGCAGCATGTTTGATGAAAAGGCAGAAATTCTGGTGAAAGGAAATGTCCTCAAATATGTGAGCCGGGGTGGATATAAGCTGGAAAAGGCGATAGAAGCGTTTGGTGTTGAGGTAGCTGGTAAGGTATGTATGGATGTGGGAGCCTCTACCGGTGGTTTTACAGATTGTATGCTTCAGAATGGTGCCAGTAAGGTTTATGCTGTTGACGTAGGAACTAACCAGCTGGCCTGGAAACTGCGACAGGATGAACGGGTGATTTCTATGGAAAAAACTAATATTCGTTATCTGACCAGAGAAGAAGTAAAAGAAGAAATTCAGTTTGCTTCCATTGATGTTGCTTTCATTTCTCTTACCAAAGTATTGGAGCCAGTGAGAGACCTGCTATGTGAAGATGGAAGTGTGGTTGCCCTCATTAAGCCCCAGTTTGAAGCGGGAAGAGAGAAAGTTGGGAAGAAGGGTGTGGTAAGGGAAAAAAGCGTACATAGGGAAGTGGTGGAGGCCATTACCAGTTATGCAAAGAGGATTGGCTTTACCATTATCAATCTGGATTTTTCCCCGATCAAAGGGCCGGAAGGAAATATTGAGTACTTGACGGAGCTAAGAAAAGGTGAGTATAATTCACTGCTTCCTTCTGATTTGTCCGAATTCATTGAAAATCTGGTGAATAAAGCCCATGAAAATTTGGAGAAGGGTTAGTACATCGAAAAATAAATAACGACTCCCTTCGTTGGTCTGATTTGCGAGAGCACATATGAAAAATCATCCTCAACGAATGAATTAGTTATTTATTCTACGATGCACTAGGGTGTGTTATGGATAAATTTTGTGTGATTGCAAATGCAGAAAAAGATATCAATTATGAAACAGCTGAATATATAAGAGGTTTTTTGGAATTGCAGGGAAAACGATGTTTACTTGTCAGGGATCGGTTTATTGAGGCGGATGAAAAGCGGTATGCCGGTATCGAGGAAATTCCAACAGATACGGACTGTATTATTATCCTTGGCGGAGATGGTACTATGATTCAGGCGGCCAAGGACCTTCATGAAATGAATATTCCTTTGCTGGGAGTTAACTTAGGTACCCTTGGGTTTCTTACGGAAGTAGAAAAACAGGATATTGATATTTCTTTAAATGAATTATTTAAGGAAAATTTTAAAATAGAAAATCGTCTTATGCTGGAAGGTAATGTGTGTTCCAAGGAACTGTCAGGGTTTGTCGGGACAGCACTGAATGATTTTGTCGTCAGCAAAGAAGGGCAGTGCCGTTTGATTGAATTGGAAGTTTTTGTGGATGACGAGTTCATTGATGCTTATGTGGCCGATGGCATTATTATTTCCACCTCCACTGGCTCTACCGGCTACAATCTCTCTGCTGGAGGCCCGGTACTTGCACCGGAAGTAAAGGCGATGATCATTACCCCGATTTGTCCTCATTCCCTGAATAAGCGAAGTCTTGTGGTTCCGGCAGAAAGTAAAATAATTGTTCAAATTGGGAAAAGTAAAGAGTTAAGTGATGATGAAGCGGTTATTATTTCTGATGGCAATGAAATCGCCCATATGAAGACCGGGGAGAAGATTGAAATTGTAAGAGCAATGACCGATGCCAAGATAGTGAAGCTTTCCGGATTTAGCTTTTTTAAGCGGATGAGACAGAAGTTAAGCAGAGAAACCTGATTCAATTTTATATTTTTAATTGAAAGGTTACTCTCAGTGTAAGTTTTTGTGTTATCTGTTGTGATATAGAAAGATATTGTCAGACAGCGACATTGTGTAAGAGCATGAATGAAGAGCGTGGAAATTGGATTTTTTTCTTGAATATACGAGGAAAAGATGATATTATGAACTAGTACATCGAGGAATAAATAATTGACATCTTCGCTGGTCTGATTTCCCGATAGCACAAATGAAAAAGCCTCAGCGTAGCCCGCTACGCCTACGTTTTTGCATTTGCACTCTCGAAAAATCATCCTCAGCGAAAATATCAACTATTTATTCCTCGATGTACTAGCGCAGCATCCACTAAATTTACCAAAATTTATGCTAAGAATATTGGTGAATTTAGTGAGCGCTGCGTTGGTGATTTTTTAACAAACAGATTATATATGGATTAAGTGAGGAGAACGGATATGTCAGGACATTCAAAATTTGCCAATATCAAACATAAAAAAGATAAAAATGATGCGGCAAAGGGAAAAATATTTACCATTGTTGGAAGAGAAATTGCAGTTGCCGTGAAAGAAGGAGGAGCAGATCCTGCCAACAACAGCAGACTTCGTGATGTAATTGCAAAAGCAAAGGCAAATAATATGCCCAATGATACCATTGAACGTGGAATCAAAAAAGCAGCAGGCGATGTAAACTCTGTAAACTATGAAAAGGTTACATATGAAGGTTATGGACCAAGTGGAACCGCCATTATCGTAGTTGCTTTGACGGATAACAAAAATCGTACTGCGGCTAATGTCAGAAGCGCATTTACGAAAGGCGGCGGAAGCATCGGAACACCAGGGTGTGTATCTTTTATGTTTGATGAAAAAGGACAGATACTGATTGCCAAGGAAGATTGCGAGCTGGATGCAGACTCTCTTATGATGATGGCATTGGATGCAGGTGCTGAGGACTTTTCAGAAGAAGAGGACAGCTTCGAGGTGCTGACGGATCCGGACAGCTTCAGTGCGTTGAGAGAAGCTTTTTAGGCAGAAAAGATTCCGATGGCTCAGGCTGAAGTTACTATGATTCCTCAGACTTATGTGGAGTTAAGTGATGAAGCAGATTTGAAGAATATTAATAAGATTTTGGATCTCCTGGATGTAGATGATGATGTGCAGGAAGTTTATCATAACTGGGATGAGTAGGGAGAATATCTCGTCGGTGTATTGGGATTTGGATACGCTGATGGGATATTTTTATATATTGGGGTGGGAACCAGGACGCGGGCAAGGAAAGGTTTGAATGATCCGTTGTGGACGGTCCATTCAAACCTTTCCCTGCCCGCTGGCTTAATAAGGAGGTAGTTGTCAATTAAATTTTTAGAGAGGTGGTATGTCAACTAAATCTTAAGATAGGGGGATCGTCAGCTAAATGTCAGCTAAATGTAAGCTAAATCATTGGTAAATCTTTGCTAAATCCTAAGAGAGGGTGGTAATAATTAGGGAGAAATGTTACAATAGGTAAATGATTATTTGCAGAATGGAAGGAGGATTGTTGACTTTGAAAAAAGAACGTTTTGAAAAAATATATAGTCAGGGTGCAATGAATGTAAATGAAATTTGGGTGGATACTCAGACTGGAGTGAATTATTTGTTTCATGCTGCTGGTTATGCAGGTGGGTTGACACCGCTTCTTGATCAGGAGGGAAATGTCGTGGTAACACCAGAATATAAGCGGTATTAAGATATAAGGAAGGGGCTTAAATGAAATATTATTTTCTGATTTTCGATAATTGTTGTTTTTATGAGATAGTGATTTTGAGCTATTTTATGAAGTTCACGGGTCTTGACGTGAAGTTCTGCACAATGGGCGAAGAAGAAATTGGGGCAATGGAAGGATTTCGCGTAAAAGCGGATGTTTTTTTGAAGGATATTGAAGTGGAAACAACAGGTGGATTTATTATTCCTGGCGGTGAGGTTGAGAATGTTCGTTCCTTGGAGTTAGAGGGTTTTTTAAAGAGATTAAAGGCAGACGGAAAGCTGTTAGGTGCAATTTGTGCTGGTGTGGATCTTTTAGATGAATATGGGATATTGGAAAATGTCCGATCGACTCATTTGGATGAGGCAGACTGTATTGTTGATGGAACTATTGTTACAGCCAGGGCAAATGGGTATGTGGATTTCGCCATAGAGGTTGGAAAGGTATTGGAATTATTTCAGGATGAGGCAGATTTAAAGGAGACGATTGACTTCTTTAAATATCAGAAACAGATTCCATAAAGTAGAAACAGACTCGACCATTTATTGGCTTGATTGGCCCAGTTATTTAGAATCTGATGTATTAGAATAAAAATCATAAGAAATGGAAAGCAAGGAATTATGAAGCGATTGAAGCCGGATATTCGGGTGGAATTAAGAGAGATATATGATTTGACACCATACATAAAGCGTTTTTATGAAGCGGATTTGGATATTGAGGAAATCCATCTAAGAGACTACGGGATGGCGATGGACTGTGAGGTGGATGGTGAACTGGGGCGGGTGTGCTTTCAGAGCTGTATCCTGGAAAACTGTCGGTTTGTAGATTTTGATATGGAAAAAGCAAACTTTATTGATATTATTTTTAAAAACTGTGATTTCTCAAATTGCAATCTGAAGGATGGATATTTTAGCCGATGTGAGTTTCAACTCTGTAAGTGTATTGGAGTGGATCTGTCTGGAGGAACTTTGAAGCATGTCCTTTTTTCAAATACGAATCTTCAGTATATTAATCTTAGTGGAGTGATTTTTGAATATGTACAGATGGAGAATTCTGATTTGTCCAATGGAAATGTAGTGAATAGCAAGTTTAAGGGTTTTGAAGCAAAAGAGGTTGCATTTCTGGGAGTTAATTTCTTTGGGACTTCCTTAAAGGGAATTGATTTCCGGGATAATGTGTTAAAGGGAATTATAGTTTCAGATGGGTTTCAAGAATTAAAAGGGGCCATCGTGGATGATTTTCAGGCAATTGATGTTGCAAAGTTATTGGGAGTTGAAGTAAAATAGAGCACATTTCTATTACTGATTAAATTTAGATACTTTTGACACCCGCTTCATAAAAAATAATAGATAAAATTTTATAAAAGAAATAAGAAGTTAGGTGAAAGAAACATATATCATGCCTGTTTTGTGCCTAAGCGAAGCGAAAGAAATGTAGGTTAAAATGATAAAGAGAGATAAAAGTAAAAGTTTTAAAGAGATATAAAGAGATAAAAATTGACAAAAAGAGATAAAAGCAAAATTGTTAAGTAGAACGTAAAAGAAAGAGGGCTAAAAATGATTAAGCATGTAGTAATGTTCAAATTTCTAGAGGAAGCTGAAGGAAGAACCAAGCAGGAAAACCTGGAAATAATTAAAAGAATGTTGGAGAACCTGGTGGGAGTGGTACCGACCTTGAAATCGGCTACCGTTAAGATTAATAGTGAAAAGGCCAATCAGGATAATTACGATTTGGTCTTAATATCAGAGTATGATGATTGGGAAGGCCTTCAGGCCTATAATACTCATCCGGAGCATGTAAAGGTTGGACAGGCTATTAAGAATCTTCGTGAATCCAGAGCCTGTGTGGATTTTGAGTATTAAGATGAAGATAATGCCATTATAAGAGCTGATGCACCATTATAAAATATGGATACAAAGAAATATCGCCATTAATGCGATAGCATATTGAGGAGATAAGAATGGAAAATAAATTTGATTTTGATGAAAACATGAATTATGCCTTGGAAAACATTGGTAGTGTCCTGGCAAAGAACCGTTTTCTTATGGATGATTTTAAACGGAAAAAATATTCTGCTGCCTTTGAAACTTACATGGAAAAATCAAGACCTGTTTTTGAAGCAATTGAAAGAGCTTGTGTTGCCCGAGAAGAGGAACGGGAGAAGACATTGGAAGAAGTCGTGGAGCGGTTTCTTGCCGATGAGGAAAAAGAAATGAAAGGGATGGGAAAGGGCAAACGGAACAATTATCTGGATCTTTCCAAGCTGATTTTGGCACTGTATACGGTTCCTATGATTTTAGAATATAAATTGGATATTAGTGATGCTTTTGCCGATTTGCTGATAGTGCGTTGGGGAGAAACTTATCCTCAGTTTGTGTTCAAAAAAGGGACGTATGAGGAGTTGGTGGATGGTTTTGTGAATAAAAAATATTGTTATATTACCACAGCAGTCTGTGAGACTCAAAATAAGCCAGATGAATGCTATGAATTAATGATGTTCAGGGGATTCAGAGATCGTTTCTTAAGTAAAGAGTCGGATGGTGAAGCCCTTATTAACCAATATTATGAGGTGGCACCACGAATCTTAAAAGCGATTGATATGAAGGCGGACCGAGACGTTATTTATGAAGGTATTTGGGAAACTCATTTAAAGAGTTGTCTGAAACATATTGAAAGAGGAGAAAATGATCTTTGCAAAGCAAAATATGTCCATATGGTAAATACGTTGGAACAGTGTTATCTTTCATAAAAAATCCAAAATTAGTAAATCATGCCATGCAATTGACAAAAAATTGAATTAAAATAACGGAAAGAAATAGATATCTTTCCGTTATTTTTTTGAGAATGGAGGAGTCATATGAAGGAAAAAAAACGAAGGTTTTCTTATTTTATCTTAGGGGCTGTGTTGATGCTTCTTTGTGCACTGGGGATTTACACAGCCAATGCAAAAGCAGATACGGTTGTTTGCACCATTGTGTATTACAGCAACGGGGGAACCAGTGTGGCTCCTCAGTCCTATGCTTTGAATTCACAGGTTACTTATTTACCGACCCC
Organism: Acetivibrio sp.; assembly: GCA_031553075.1. GTDB lineage: Bacteria > Bacillota > Clostridia > Lachnospirales > Lachnospiraceae > DIGJ01. The sequence continues at coordinate 9,722 of JAVBLX010000111.1, read as the reverse complement.
AACCAGAGACAGTTATACATTTAAAGGCTGGTATTATGATGAACAGTTGGCAACTCAGGCGACGACTCCTTTTACCATTACCCAGCAGGTAGTCGTGCTCTATGCAAAATGGGAAGAGGTTACAGCAACAAGCTTAACTGCGTTTTACGCAGAGACTTCGGCTCTCGTAGGTTCACTTTTGGATAAAAATAAGATTATAGTGAAAGCAACTTTGTCAAATGGGACATCAAAGACAGTTACAGATTTTGTAATTATAGATTCCAAGGTAGCGGTTTTAGGTGCTAATACATTTACGGTAACTTATGGTGGGTGTACCACTGCTTTTACCGTTTATGGCACGCAGGAAGTATTTTATACGGTATCCTTTGAAAGCAATGGTGGAACAGTAGTTACAAAAATTCCTGGTATCCGAAAAGGAGAGACCATCTCTCTACCTGCCGAGCCTACTAAAAATGGTTATACATTTGCAGGGTGGTATATGGATAGTTACTTAACCAGCCAGTTTACGAAAGAAAGTAAAGTAAATAGCAATCTGATTTTATATGCAAAGTGGACGCTGGATGTTGTGGTGGTGGAAGAAGAAGTTTTCGAATTGAATCAAGAAGCTGTTGCATTGAAAATTAATCAGCAGACGGCACTTTATATTGTAACCTACAATCCATATTTGGACGGAGATATTCAATATTGGAGTAGTAACAGTAATGTAGCATCGGTTACCTGTGATGATGAGTCACGAGGAATTGTTACCGGGAAAAAAAATGGTAAAGCTACTATTTATGTGCTAACACCGGATGGCACTGAATTAAAATGTACGGTGAAAGTAGGAAGTCAAATTGCTGCAAAATCCATAAAAACCAGTGTGACATCTAAAACAATCAAGGTGAAAGGTACTTATACTATTAAAGTAACCTTTTCTCCAACTACGGTTAGTTCCAAGAAGCTGACTTTTACGACTTCAAATAAAAAAATTGCTACCGTGACCTCCACAGGAAAGGTGACTGGAAAGAAGAAAGGAAGCTGCTACATTACAGTAAAGACAACCGATGGAAGTAAACTTAGTAAAAAGGTAAAGATTATTGTAAAATAATTCTGGAAAAATGTTTGTTTTAACATGTTTTATAAAAACAAAAAGAAGCCGATAAACATAACATAGGAGAGAAATATAGACACAATTTATTCGGCAGAACTGGAGGATGAAATGAAAAAAGGGAAAAAGTGGATAAAATATAGTGGACTTAGCTTGCTGGTTTTAGTATTGACGTTGTCTATTGTATGGGGGCTAACCGGAGGCAATAGTTCTAAGGCAGCGGCGGGCGTAATTAACATTGGTGATAGCCAGGAGAATACTCTTTATAAGATGCGTTCCAAAGAGATTACAGCCTATATTGAAGGAATTCAAGCTGGCAGTACAGTAAAATGGAGTATCAGTGATGTGGGAGTCGTAAAGTTTAGAGATTATTCTGGCGCTGGCCCACATTCAATCGCAGATGGGAGTTCGATTGTTTTACAAGCCGCAGGTCTCGGAGAGACAATCATCACAGCTGTTTATACGGATGCAATAACGAAGGAAATCAAAACTTTGGTTCGGGCAATCGAAGTTCCAAGTGCAATTATGCAGGACGGTACATTTTTTAAAAATGCACGGAATACAGATGATAGTCCAGTGATGATATTATCACTTAGTGATTCGACGATAAAAGGTGGAACATTAAGTATGCTTTATAAATTAGCTGATAATAGACCTGTTACCTGGACCACTTCAAATCCTTTCGTAGTTTCCATGAGTCCGCTTGGAAGCAATGATATCGTAACTCAGAATACAACAGGTGATTTTCGAGCAACAGGAACTGGTAAGGCAACGATAACCTTAACCTATGTCGATGATGCAACTGGTAATTCAATACCTAGTAAAATTAATGTTTATGTTGGACCAGATGTTAAGGTGAATGATGAGACACCCAATGGATCGGGAGGTTTTATCGCATATAAAGGTGACCCTATTTCTACAGGTGCCAGAATGACAGATAATAACGAAACGCTCAATGATAAAATCTCCTGGGTGCTAACTGACAGTACAGGAGCGAAAGTCCTTCAAAAATCAGGCGATGGAGGTTCCGCTTATTTATCTTCCAATATTTATGAAGCAAATTTGACGGTCACAGCACCAGCAGGAACTTATAACTTATATGTTTTTACAGCAGGAGTCTATCAGTCTGGAGATAGCTTAACCAGCCCGCCTATTAATAATACATTAAGACAAGTTCGAGTGATTCAGGTATTGCCAAGTCCCGAAAGTGTAGCATCAAAAATTACCATGCAAATAGGAGATTCATATGATTTTGCAAAAGTAATGAATATTTTACCTGAGGATTTTATTAAATATTTTACACTGACCTTGAATGGATTGGATTTAGGAAGCACAAAGGATGGTGTGTTCACTGCCCGTGATGTTGAAGGTGAGACAAAGTACACCTTGGAATTTACGCAAGCGGGCTTGGATGCCGCAAATACATTTTTTGGCGGAACAACAAAGGATATAATACCACGATCAGTTTCGATTCAAATATATAAAGGATTTACACTGGACCGTTCTGAAGCTTCTATATACGTTGGAGGTAGCCTTCAGCTGGGCACATTGTATGAAGGTAATAAAGGTATTATAACTTTTACTAGTTCGGATCCCGGTAAGGTGACTGTTGACAAAAACAGTGGACTTATTACAGGGAAAGCAGCAACCACTGGAGATAATTTTGTGACGATTAAGGCTTCTATGGTAATGTCGGATGGACGAACTTTAACAGCTACGTGTAAGGTTAAAGTAGGTGTAACAGCCACGAAGATTACATTGGATCAAACGAACGTTCAGATGCAAATCGGTGGTGAGGGCAAAACCATTACCGCCACTTTTACTCCAAATACAATAACGTCAGCAAATTTACAATGGTTGATTACCGATGACTCGATAGTAGATGTTAGCGTTATTTCGTCTAATCGTGTTACAATAACAGCAAAAAAGGCAGGAACTGCAATATTAACAGCGGTTAATAAGGATAACTATATTACGGCATACTGCAATATTACTGTTAATTCACCAATTAAAACCATTACAATTAGTCAGAAGACAGCAATTGTAACTCAGTCTCAGGAAGTATTAAAATTAAGAGCAACCTATCAGCCTGTTGATGCAACTGCCAATGAGTTAGAATGGACAACGGATGATAGTAGTATTGCGACTGTAGACGAATATGGTCTGGTAACCTTAAAAAAAGCGGGAACATGTATAATAACGGTAATGCCAGTCTGGAATATAAGCAATGTTATGGCACAATGTCGTTTGACGATTCTATCATCTCCAACATCATTTGAGTTGGATAAGAAAGCCCTCACGCTGGAAGTGGGAGGGAAAGAGACCCTTATTCCGGTGCTTGTTGTGAAAGAATCAACGACAACCACAACATTTAAAAGCATGGATACCAAAGTTGCTTCTGTATCCGCCAAAGGAGAAGTAACCGCAGTCGGACCAGGGCATACCTACATTATTGCTACAACCAAAGAAGGATTCGCTGACAGCTGTTCGGTGACCGTTACACAAAAAGCAAGTGGAATTGCTCTAAGTGAATCAAACATTACGATTGCCGTTAAGGAAACTCATCAAGTAATTGCATCACCAAATCCGGCAACCAGTACGGAAAAAACATTTACATGGGATGCAAAGGAACCCAAGATTGCTACGGTAAAAGATGGTCTGGTTACAGGTGTATCCGCTGGTTCGACTACAATCAACGTAAAGACAAAAAGTGGAGATCTTGCATATCTTTATGTAACGGTATATGACAAGGCGACAGGAATGACCTTGAATTATGCCAGTAAAGAGGTTGCAAAGGGAAGTTCATTTAAATTAAAACCAATATTTAACCCAACCAATGTAACAAATAATAAAGTAAGCTACACTTCATTAAATACGAAGGTGGCAACCGTAGATTCCTCTGGAACGGTTAAAGGTGTAACTGGAGGGGCAGCAATCATCACTTGTACATCGGACGATGGTGGATACTTGGCAACGTGTCTGGTAACCGTTGTTGAGCCAATTACAAATATTAAATTAAATTATTCAAGCTATAAACTAGGCGTTGGAAAAAGTCTTACACTGAAGGCAACAGTAACCAGTAACGCATCATCAAATCCTAAAGTAAAATGGACTTCCTCAAATTCTGGTGTAGCAAGCGTAAGTTCTTCAGGAAAAGTAACTGGGAAAAAGGTTGGAACGGCAACGATTACGGCAACTTCAACAGATGGTTCCAAGAAGAAGGCTACCTGCAAGATTACCGTAGTTAGACAGGTGTCCAGTATGTCCATGAATAAGCCAATATTAACTCTTTTGGTACACAACACACAAAAGCTCAAAGTAACAATCAAGCCTTCCAATGCAACCTACAAGACTGCAACCTGGTCCAGCTCAGATTCCAATGTAGCCATTGTGGATTCAGCTGGAAATGTCACCGGATTATCGGTTGGTACTTGTACGATTAAGGCCGCAGCCAAAGATAACAGTAAAAAAGCGGTTACCTGTTATGTAAATGTTATTGACCCAATCGGCGCAACGGGAATTATTGTGGCGGCTAAGGATATCATTCTGATAAAAGGTCAGTCTCAGATGATTTCCTACACGGTAACACCAGCAAATAACACGGATAAAATCTCTTTTGCCAGTGATAATAAAGCAATTGTAATTGTATCAGGTACTGGAAAAGTTACGGCAAGACGTACTGGTGGTGCAACAATTACCCTGACTTCTATGAGTGGAAAGCAGGCAATTATTAATGTAACAGTAATTGGACTTAATAAAACCTCAGTATCGCTTGAGCAGTATGACACGGAAACACTAACGGTAGATGGGGTTACATCTGCTGTCACCTGGTATTCTTCAAGTCCAAGTATTGCTACTGTAGTAGGTGGAAAGATTGTTGGGCGGAAACCAGGTACTACCACAATTTATGCAAAAGTACAGGGGATTACATTAAGCTGTAAGGTAACAGTAAAGAAGATTAAATAGTTGTATTCAAAACAAGACTATTAAAAAGAATAAAACAGTAGAATAAAACAGTAGAATTAATAAGTGGAATTAAAAAAGACACTGAATTAAAAAGACTCAAAGTGAAAAACTTTGAGTCTTTTTTGTAAAAAACTTTGGTTTTTTGGTTCTTTTCTGCTTGCCAAATAAAAAAAGATATGTTAAAATATCAAAGATAGAACATATGTTTTGGAACTATCAAGGAGGTGCTTGAAATGCTTGTAAATCTACACGTAAAAAACTTGGCGATTATTGACGAGATTGAAGTGGATTTTTCCGATCACCTGAACATTCTCACAGGAGAAACCGGTGCCGGAAAGTCGATTTTGATTGATTCCATTAATATTGCATTAGGCGGCAAAGTATCCGCTGATATGATCCGCAAAGGTGCCGATCAGGCACTGGTAGAGCTGACCTTTTCCATAGAGAATCCAGGTGTATTAAAGCACATAACAGAATTGGATATTCCGGTGGAAGATAATACCATCATCATCACCCGCAAGATTCGCAATGGAAAAAGCATCAGCAAGGTAAATGGTGAATCTGTTACCAATGCAGTTCTAAAGGAACTGGCAGGTCTATTAATTGATATTCACGGTCAGCATGAGCATCAATCCCTTTTATATAAGAAGAAACACTTAACGATTCTGGATCAGTTCGGAAAGGAAAGCACCAAAGAACATTTAGAGTCTTTAGAGACCCTCTACAGCAAATACATAACCCTCAAAAAGGAACAGGAAGAAGCCCAGATACCAGAAGAAGAGCGTCTCAGAGAACTTTCTTTTTTGGAGTACGAAAAAAATGAAATTGAGAATGCCCGCCTTCAAAAAGGCGAAGACATACTCTTAGAGCAGCAGTATAAAAGAATGTCTAACAGCAATACTATAGTAGATCATCTTGGCAGTGTCTATCAGATAACTGGTGGCGGAGAATCTATTAGTGATGCCATTGGTCGGGCTCTAAAGCATATTAATCGAGTGACCGGATTGGATGAAGAAATTGCAGCCTTTGAAGAACAACTGGGGCATATTGATGGCTTAATGAATGATTTTAATCGCGACATGGCTGATTATCTCTCAGAAATGGAATTTGATTCCAATATATTTGGAGAGACAGAAGATCGCTTGAATCGCATAAATACATTAAAAGCAAAATATGGTCCCGATCTGGAAGACGTTGAACATTATCGGGAACAACTGGAAGATAAATTGCAGCGATTGGAAGATTATGATTTATACATGGAAGAGCTAAAAGAAAAGCTCGCCAAGACCGAACAGCAGATGGAAAAAGAGTCTGAAAAGCTGTCCAAGCTGCGAAAAAAGAATGCCATTATATTGAAAGAAAAGATTACAGAAGCATTAATTGAACTGAATTTTTTAGATGTAAAATTTGAAATTCATTTTGAAAAGCTCCATTCTTATACAGCAAAAGGCTATGATGAGATTGAATTTCTGATATCGACCAATCCTGGTGAAGATTTAAAACCGCTGGGAAAAGTAGCATCGGGAGGAGAGCTTTCCCGTATCATGTTGGCCATAAAATCAATCATGGCGAACGAAGATTTTATCGAAACATTGATTTTCGACGAAATAGATACTGGTATTAGTGGCAGAACCGCTCAAAAGGTATCCGAACGGCTTTCACAGATAGCGGGAAAACATCAGGTAATTTCCATTACTCATCTGCCTCAGATTGCTTCCATGGCAGACGAGCATTATATTATTGAAAAAACGACAGATGGTACTACCACTAAGACCAGTATCGAGCCGCTGGATTTTGAAAAATCTGTAATCGAGCTGGCCAGAATGCTGGGTGGAGCGCAGATAACCGATGCGGTTATAGCCAGTGCCAGAGAGATGAAAGAATTGGCCGCTGCCTTAAAATGTCAGAAATAAAATTAACGAGTGAAAAATAAAAATTTGCACATAATAAAAGAAGATACATCTGATGATGTGTCTTCTTTTATCTTATGTGGAAAAAGGAAAGATGCTCCACATAAACATATTATCAAATGAGATATACAGTTAGAATAGCTCAAACGACATCAATGACAAAAGGAAGTGGAAGCATGAGTCGGAAAAAGAAATATCGGATAGGTCTTATTGGAGCATTGGTGATTAATTTGTTTGCCATTGCATTTGTATACATTTGGATGATTGACAGCAAAATACCGAATGAGCTCATGATACAGGTAGGGGAAGCAGAAAGGCTTGATTTTAATGCACCCTTGAAAGGGATTATAAAAGGTGATTCGGTAAGTGTTTTTTCTTCTGAAAATTATCAGTCGGAGACCCAGGATATTCATTTTGACTTTGGAACACCGTTTACATTAACCGCCAGTGAAAAAGGTTCCTATCATATGAAGCTGAGTTTATTTGGGCTAATTCACCTTAAGGATATGACGTTGGACGTTGTGGACGAGCTGGATGTAATACCTGGTGGTGAGAATATTGGGATTTATGTGGAAACCAATGGAATTATGGTTTTGGGAACCGGAAGTGTCACCGGAATCGACGGTATGAAGTATGAACCAGCAAAAAATATCATTAAATCAGGTGACTATATTCTTGCTATAAATGGGGAAGAAGTGTCAAAAATTAAGGAAATGTCGGAATTAATTGATGCCAATGGAAAAAAAATGGTAGACTTGAAAATTTCCCGGGAGGGAGTCTTGCAGACCCTGAGAATCAAACCAGTTCAGGTTGAAAAAGAGGGATATCGGCTGGGAATCTGGGTAAGAGAAGATACCCAGGGAATCGGAACCCTAACCTACCGAACTGAGGACGGGAAGTTTGGCGCTTTGGGGCATGGAATTACAGATAGTGATACCGGATTTATGATTGAGATGAACAAAGGGACTATCTATGATACCGAGATAGTCAATTTGGTAAAAGGAAGTCAGGGGAAACCAGGTGAAATAGTAGGAATTATTCGAAACAGCGATAAAATGAAACTGGGTGATCTTAAGCAAAATACAGTCTGCGGTATTTTTGGAGAAGTAAATAAAGAAAGTACTTTATGGGAAGATAAAGAAGAGATCCCAATTGGGTTTAAGCAGGAAATTGAAACCGGTCCAGCCACTATTTTATGTCAACTGGGAGATGAAGTGGAAGAATATGATATTGAAATTGAAAAAGTAAAATGGAATAGTGAAATGGATTCAAAAGGTATGGCAATTCGTATTACAGATCCCCGTTTACTGAAAAAAACAAACGGAATCATTCAAGGAATGAGTGGGAGCCCAATCATTCAAAATAATAAAATAATTGGTGCAGTAACCTATGTATTTATACAAGATTCAACAAAAGGTTATGGAATTTTCATAGAAAACATGTTAAAAAAGTAAGATTGTCAATTCATGTTATAAAAAAAACGTTGAAATCTGAATCAAAAAAAGATATAATGCGAGCATGGCAATGAATTGTAATCACAACAAAAGATAAAAGTGGAATTTTGAGCTTTTATAGAATTCCTGATATAAAATGACGATTCTGGGGAGAAAACATAATGGTTCTTTTTATGTTAAGTCAAAATAAAAAATCAGGAGGGTGAAGTAATGTCAAAAATTAATGTAGCAATTGTCGACGACAATGAACGCATAGTTGGTTTGCTGATGGAGGTAATGGAAACCGACCCTGATATACAAATCGTTGGCATTGCATATAATGGAATGGATGCGCTAAAGGTCATTGAGCAAAAGCAGCCGGATGTAGTCTTGCTGGATTTGATTATGCCGCAGCTGGACGGACTGGGGGTCCTGGAATACTTCAAATACCATTCCCAATGCGAAAAACTACCTACTTTTATTGTAATTACAGCCATAGGCCAGGAAGGGGTTACTGAAAAAGCATTTGCGCTAGGGGCAGATTATTATATGATGAAACCATTTGAGAATCAGGTTTTAATCAATCGAATCAAGCAATTGAAAAATATGGAGCAAAGAATTAATATAACGGAAATAAGAGCCGCAGCCCCCGGCAAAGGTATTGGTAATACCACAGTAAATACCCAGGCAACCTTTTATATTGAACATAATCTGGAATCAGATGTTACCACCATTATTCATGAAATCGGGGTCCCAGCACATATAAAGGGCTATCAGTATTTACGAGATGCCATTATGATGTCAGTAAATGATGGCGAAATGCTCAATTCCATTACCAAGATGCTGTATCCAACCATAGCCAAAAGGCATAAAACCACGCCAAGCCGTGTGGAACGGGCCATCCGTCATGCTATTGAGGTAGCCTGGAGCAGAGGTAAGATGGACACGATTGATGAGCTTTTTGGTTACACGGTCAATAATGGAAAGGGAAAACCAACCAATTCAGAATTTGTAGCATTGATAGCCGATAAAATTCGTTTGGAACATAAAATTCGTACATAAATCAAAAAAAGGAAAATAACGGAAGCCATTGTTATACGCAAAATTATGCTTTATTAAATATGAAGTTTGGTGTATAATATATAAAAAGTGATTTCGATATGGAGGATTTATATGAAAAACATTTTATTCGTGGCTTCAGAAGTGGTTCCCTTTATTAAAACAGGCGGCTTAGCCGATGTTGCAGGATCATTACCAAAATATTTTAATAAGAAGGAATACGATGTAAGAGTCGTTCTTCCCCTATATATGTCCATCCCAGAAGAG
>JAVBLX010000143.1:0-13076 GCA_031553075.1 Acetivibrio sp. | reverse complement strand
ATGATATTGATTCGAAGGACTGGTCAATAAAAGAACATACACATGAGGCAATTGTCAGCGAAGAAGTATTTTTCCAAAGTGCAGAAAAGCTTGAAAAAAATTCTGTATACTGCAATGAGGATGGATTTTCCAAAGTAGTACCGCTGGATGATGATATTTTTCAAGGAATACTTTTTTGTGGAGAGTGTGGGAAAAAAATGCGTCGAGTTTCATCAATTAAGCAACTTAGCAAAGGTAACAAGGTAAGAAATTACGGTTATTATTGTCCGTCTTCAAAAAAGATTGATGAATTGAGTTGTGAGAAAAAATATATTACCTTAAATACTTTATTAAATTTAGTAAAAACATCTCTTTCCCAGGAATTCGCGCTTTCTGCTATCCGTCCTAAGAATATTGTAGAACGAAATAAGCAAGAAGCAGTGAGGTTTAAGAAGGATTGGAATAATCAAATGTTGGAAAACCAAACTAAAATGGAAAGAATTAAAAAGCGAGGTAGTGAAGAATACCTGAAATACCGACTAGGGGAGATAGAAAAAGAATTTTTTCTAGAGATGAAGAAAAAGAATGACTTGCAAATAGAAGACTTGCAAAGAAGACAAGTGGAAATAGCTGGAATGTTGCGAAAAATTGATGTGGAAACGGAAAAAAGAAATCATTTTTTGCGCTCACTGCTAAAGTTTAATGAAAAATCAATATTAACCCATGAGGTAATAGATGTATTAATTAACAAAATTGAGGTTTATCCAGATAAGAGAGTAAAGGTTATCTTTGATTTCACAAGGAAGGAGGTTTTAGTGGATGAGCAAATATCGAATAGCAATATATCTTAGAGTTTCAAAGGAAGATGAAGGTCGAGAGGAAGAAAGTACCAGTATTTCAATGCAGCGGCTGCTCCTTGAAAATTATGTGAGAACAAAATATACAGACTACGAACTTTTAGAATTTGCGGACGATGGATTCACAGGAACTAATTTAAATCGTCCTGGACTCCAAAAGATGCTTAATATGGTTAAAGAATTAGAGCTGGACTGTATCATTGTAAAAGACCTTTCCAGATTTGCGAGGGATTATATTGATGTTGGTTGTTATTTAGAGCAGATATTTCCATTTTTTGGAGTAAGGTTTATATCTGTGAATGAAAACTATGACAGTCAGGAATATACAGGGAGTATCCCTGGATTGGATATAAACTTTAAAAATTTACTATATGATTTATACAGCAAGGATTTATCCTTGAAGGTAAAGACAGCATTGGAAGCAAAAAAGGCATCTGGATCATATGTTAGCGGAAATGCACCATTTGGTTATGAAAAAGCAGCTGATGACAGGCATATGCTTGTAATTGAAGAAGATGAAGCGATTGTTGTCAGGAAAATATTTGATCTGACCCTGGAGGGGTATTCATCTTCACAGATCACCAAAATGTTTAATGACAGCAAGGTAAAGACGCCAGTTGAGTTTAAAATTATGAAAGGAAAGACTTCCAAGACGCCAAAGGGGGAGCGTTTCCTATGGAGTAATGGGGGTATCTGCCAAATACTTCGGAATCCTGTTTATGTTGGGGATATTGAATATGGTAAGTTTACCAGAAACGTTGTTGGTGGAAAGAATCGTTTGAAACCTCGTGATGAATGGAAAATTTATCATAATCACCATGAGCCGATTATTTCAAGAAAAGAGTTTGAAATGATTCAAGAAGGGAGGGGGAAAAAGAGGACTTCACAGCATAATGTACCTCATGTATTAACAGGAAAAGCTGTTTGCGGATGCTGTGGAAGAAATTTATCCCATCGTAGAAACAGTCGGAACCCCTATTTTTATTGTGCTGGGCGATACTCAAATGGATTGCAGGGATGTGTGGAAAAGGTAAATTTAATGTATTTAGAGCAGTATCTGTTATTTTATATGCAGGAAAGAATGTTAAATCATCAGGAAGAAAGAAAACGAAATGAGGAGCGTATTGCTGTATTTAGAGAAAGAATACGGAATCTTGAGCAAGATAGCTCTTTGCTACGGGTTAAGATAGCAAACGAAAGAAAGAAAAAGCTTGAAAACTATGAAAACTATGCCCTTGGAAAGATAAAAGTATATCATGCGGGTGATGAAAGTATAAAACAGCTGGAAAGAGAACTTTCTGAGGTGGAAGAAAATAAGAAGGCGTTAGAGGATAAGATTTACAAATCGGCAAGCAATCCATCAGCATTATGGAATGACAATACTTATGCGGTGCTCTCCAAAGAAATGGTTGATTGTTATATTGATCAAATTGTAATTATTGATGAGCAGAATATAAAGATTAACTGGAAGTTGGATAGGGTTTTAGATAAAGAAAATGCATTTGTTTAACATCAGATGTGCCCATTTGTGACAACGAGATAACAGCTGATACCGATTTTTATAGAAAAGTAATGTGAAAATGTTGTTTTGGTTAGAAAAAGTAAAAAAAGTTGGATAAAAGTGCTTGACATTGTCGGGGGTAGATTACAGTCATCCGGATTTTCGAAATGCAGATGGAACAACCCGGATTGTGTCCTTATGGGACCAGACCATTGGTGGAAGCAGCCAGCAGTTTTCACTGGGGGCTTTATACTCTCAGGAGGAGATTAATGAGGCACTTGCGTTGCCAGGGAGAGAAGAGCAGCTGCAACGAATTCCCAGTGTGGATGTGTCAGGGCATGGCACCCATGTTTTGGGTATTTGTGCTGGAAATGGGCGGGCAAGTAATGGAAGATACCGGGGAGTGGCACCGGAAAGTGATATAGTGGCGGTGAAGCTGGGAACGTCAGTGGGAAATTCCTTTCCCAAGACAACAAACCTGATGATGGGACTGGAATATGTCATCCAACTGGCTATTACACGAAACCAACCGGTGGCAATTAATATTAGCTTTGGAAACAGTTATGGTTCTCATTCGGGCAGGAGTTTGCTGGAGTCCTATATTAATACTATGTCGGATCTATGGAAGAGCGTCATTTGTATCGGAACGGGAAATGATGGTGCGACGGGACATCATTTTAGTGGTCGGGTAGTAGAGGGACAGGAGCTGGTCGTAGAAATAGCGGTAGCTAATTTTGAACGAACCATGAATCTACAGCTTTGGAAAAATTATTATGATGAGTTCAATATCGAGATTATTGATCCATCCAATCGTAGTAGTGGTATTTTGACTCCGCGGATTGGAACCAATCGGTTTAATTTGGGGAATACGGAGATTCTGTTTTTTTACGGGACACCACAGCCTTATAATGATTTGCAGGAGATTTATTTTGAATTTATTCCCAGAGTTGATTTTGTAAGCTCAGGAATCTGGCAGATACGGCTTTATCCAGTGAGTATTGTGACAGGAGAGTTTGATATGTGGGTTCCCAGTGGGGGGACTCTTAGTAATATGACTCGATTTTTGCAGCCGACGGAAGAAACTACGCTGACGATACCATCTACGACGCAGAAGGTAATTAGCGTGGGGGCTTATGATGGAAATACGGATGGGTATGCTTTTTTTTCAGGGAGAGGGTTTACACGGAATGCTCAGTGGGTAAAGCCGGAAATTGTGGCGCCCGGGGTGGATATTATGTCTTGTGCACCGGGGGGGAGTTATACGAGCCGGACGGGGACGTCGATGGCGACGCCATTTGTGACGGGGGCAAGTGCTTTGCTGATGGAGTGGGGGGTGTTGGAGGGGAATGATTCGTATCTTTATGGGGAGAAGGTGAAGGCGTATTTGGTGAAGGGGGCGAGGCAGTTGCCGGGGTTTAATGTGTGGCCGAACCAGTCGGTTGGCTATGGGGCCTTGTGCCTTAGAAATAGCCTGCCAACATAAAAACTTTAAAAGTGATTTGTTATAAAAGTGGTATTATGGTAAAATAGTTTCAAAATAAAACCCAAATGACTTTTATATAGTGAGGATTAGTATATGAATGAAATACATTGCTTAGTAAGTGCAATTGATAAGAACTTTGCAGAAATCGAGGTGTGGAGATGGTAAAGAAAAAGAATGAGGTTTCAATTATTCGGTCTTCTGCAGCTGAATATTTAACTTTTTTAACAGCAACAGGGCAAAGTGATGTAAATGCTATCTATTTAGATGAAAATGTTTGGCTTAGTCAGAAAATGATGGGACTTCTCTACGATGTGGAGGCGCATACAGTGACATATCATTTACAAAAAGCATTTAAAAGTGGTGAATTGGATGAGAAAGCAGTTACTCGAATTTTTCGAGTAACTGCTAGTGATGGAAAACCATATGATACAAAGCATTTTAATCTTAAAGCAATTATTGCTGTTGGTAATAAGGTGGATTCTCCTAGAGCAGTACAATTTCGCAAATGGGCAAATGACGTGATTGAAGAATATACGATTAAAGGTTTTGCAATGGATGATGAACGTCTAAAAAACGGTGGGACAGTACTTACAAAAGACTATTTCGAGGAACAGTTACAGAGAATTCGAGAAATCCGTTTATCAGAACGAAGGTTTTATCAGAAGATTACAGATATATATGCGACCAGTATTGATTATGATTCAAAAGCAAACCTGACAAGAACATTTTTTGCTAAAGTACAAAATCAATTGCATTGGGCAATTCATGGAGAAACAGCAGCAGAAGTGATATACCATCGTGCAGATAGCGAAAAAGAAAATATGGGACTCACTTCCTGGAAAGATGCACCAGAAGGAAAAATTCAAAAATTTGATGTGATAGTTGCAAAAAACTATTTATCAGAAAAAGAGCTAACAGCAATGTCCAGAATCGTGAATGCTTACTTGGATTTGGCGGAAATGCGAGCTGAAGAACAGATTCCTATGACTATGGAAGATTGGGGAAAACAATTTGAAGGAATGCTTCAATTATCACAGAAGGAGATTCTTACAAATGCAGGAACTATTTCGGCAGAGATAGCAAAACAGCATGCAGAGTCTGAATTTGAAAAATATAGAATAAGACAGGATCGGTTATTTGAGAGTGAGTTTGACCGGTTTTTACTAGAGAATGATGGTGGTGATAGTATTGAGTAGACTAGAGGTAGCGTCTCCGAACCAATCTGTTGGGTACGGGGCGCTCTGCCTTAGAAATAGTTTGCCGTTAGGGTGATATAAATTAAAAGTGAAGGATTAGATAAGGAAGCAGTTGCTCCATGTTGTTGGAAACAACTGCTTCAAAGATAATACACTTTTGCTAATATTCACTTAAAAATTCAGATGGCGTTTTAATTGCAGGCATTGTTATACCAGATTCAAGAAAATCTTTATCTCCCGTAAGAAGAATATCGGCTTTTGCCTCGATGGCAGCTCTTAAAATCGGGCGGTCATTGACATCTCTTATTTTGGCTTCAGCCTCAATGATTTCTGCAGGAGTTGTTACAAGTTCCAATGTTAATAGTGCTACAGAAAGAAAACGATCTAAAGATTCCATGCGCGTTGGAAATTTTTTGTTGAAAATTCGTTTCAATTCTTCTACATTCTGTTCGCAAATTAATCCATGGTTTGGATAAGAAGCGGCTCTAATATATGCCTGAAAAGGTGTGCCTTTTGAATTTAATGCAGCAGAAATAAGTACATTTGTATCAATCAAAACTCTCATGTATTGTCCTCATTTCTTAATTCTTTTACTAAGTTCATAACATCATCATCAGATGTTAATCCAGTACGTTCTGCCTCACCATCCATTTCGGATTGAAGTACTTGCATAGCATAAACAGCAGAATTAACGATTCTCACTGTACTACCTTCTACAATAAAAGAAATCCTATCGCCACTTGAGACACCTAGTATATCGCGAATATCTTTTGGAATAGTAACTTGCCCTTTTGCCATAACTTTGGCATTATCTACAAATGTTGTTGTTAACATAATTTTACACCTCCTGGTTAATTATAAGCTGGAAAAGTAGGGAAATCCCTACTTTTATTATATGCGAATTTTGGAAAAAATACAACTTAAAAAAAAGATTTACTATTGCCATATGTCACTTAATCAAGTTCGTGCAATGTAGACAATAAGGCTACAGAATATGTGTTCTAATAGATATTTATGGCTTTTTGTCGTATAATTTGAACATAATAGTTACTTAATAGGCGATGATACTAGATGAGGTGAAGTATATACTTAAAGTTTTGCGAAAAACAGCATAGTTATGCTAAATACATAATTGGTATAATTCGATTGGGAGGAAAAAGGCATGGGAAAAAAAGTGAGGGTTGATGGGAATTTTGTTAAATCCATCAATTTTGCTATGCAACAAAATTATGTTCCGATAATAAGAAATTTAGTAGTAAACAATCAGACGGAGGGTACACTATCTAATTTAGCGGTGAAAATTTCATTTGAGCCAGAGTTTGCTAAGGAATATACATATCACATTGAAGAAATCCAAGCAGGACAATCGGTTGAGGTTTTTCCAGTAAGAATATTGTTAAGGACAGAATTTCTGTTTTCTCTAACAGAGAAGATGATAGGAACAATTGTTGTAGAATTATTTCAGGGAGAGGAAACTATCTATTCTTCCAATGAAGAAATTGAACTTTTGGCCTTCGACCAATGGAGTGGTCTGCTTTTTATGCCAGAGATTATTACTGCGTTTGTGACCCCGAATCATCCCAAAATTACAGAAATTATTCATGATGCATCAAGTGTTCTTGGGAAATGGATAAATAATCCTGCGTTTACAGGTTACCAAACCAAAAATCCAAACAATGTGAAATTGCAGATGGCGGCAATTTACACAGCATTGCAAATGCAAGGTATTGTATACAGCAATCCCCCTGCAAGCTATGAAGTTGTTGGTCAACGTATAAGATTGCCTCATATGGTATTAGAGCAGAAACAAGGAACTTGTCTTGATTTGGCAGTGCTTTATTCAGCATGTTTGGAATCAGTTGGCTTATTTCCATTGCTGATTTTTAAGAAAGGTCATGCATTTTGTGGATGCTGGCTGGAAGAAGAAACCTTTGCTGATTGTTTGGTAGATGATGTCTCTGCTATTGAGAAAAGAATTGTAGAAAGTGCGGAGGAATTACTTCTCGTTGAGTGTACGGATTTTGTGGCAGGTAATATAATAGAGTTTGACAGAGCATTAAAGCACGGAAAAAATCATTTGAATACTTTAAGTGATTTTGAATGTGTAATAGATGTAAAACGTTCAAGGGGGAGCGGCATTCGTCCAATTCCGCTTTTGCTGGAGCAAGTATATATGGGAAAGGAAGACCCAGCAAGTACGCTTAATACGGAAGAAGTGAATGAGCAGATTCCTACGGTTTTAGATAGTTCAATGCTTGGGAAAATTGCGGAGGGAAGCAATGGGGTGATTACGAAGCAGAAAATATGGGAGAGAAAGCTTCTTGATTTCAGCCTTAGAAATACACTTCTCAATTTTCGGGTAACAAAGAATGCATTTCAGCTTATGGTTGCAAATTTAGGTGAATTAGAGGACAGACTATCCGAGGGTAAGGATTTTCGCATAATGAATGCGCCATCAGAGTGGACAAACACTCTACGTGATACAAAGATATTTGAGATTGAAAATGAAAAGAATCTGATTGAGAACATTGCAACACAGGAGTTCAAGAGCAATCGCATCAGGACATTCTTAGATGAAAGTGAATTAGATAGAAATCTAAAGAGTTTGTATCGTTCAGCCAAAATGAGTATGGAAGAAAACGGCACGAATACATTATATTTAGCACTGGGATTTCTACGCTGGTTTGAAAGTGATGTATCAGAGAAAGCCAGATATGCGCCAATCATATTAGTTCCGGTTGATATTGTTAGAAATGTGCGCAATAAAGGATACGTGATACGGAGCAGGCAGGAGGATACGCAGGTAAATGTTACATTACTTGAGTATTTAAGACAAGATCATAGCGTTAATATTTCTGGATTAGATCCATTGCCAGAGGATGACCATGGTATTGATTTACCCCTTGTTTTTAACACGATTAGACAAGCCATTATGGGAAAGAAGCGATGGAACATAGAAGAAATGGCTTTTGCAGGCTTATTTTCATTTGGTCAGTTTGTTATGTGGAATGATATTCGTAATCGTTCGAAAGAATTGGAGCAAAATAAAGTTGTATCCAGTTTAATTAATGGAGTTCTGAAGTGGCAAACGGAAGGACAGAACATTACGGTCGATAATCTGGATAAGGAAATATCACTAAAGGATATGGCAATTCCAGTAAGCACTGATTCATCACAGATGGTAGCCATTGCGGCAGCAGATGGTCAAAGCTTTGTTCTCCATGGACCGCCAGGAACAGGAAAATCTCAAACGATTACCAATATGATTGCAAATGCATTGTACCAAGGTAAGACAGTTTTGTTTGTTGCAGAAAAGATGGCGGCACTTAATGTGGTGCAAAAAAGATTAGCAGATATAGGTCTGGGTCCTTTTTGTTTGGAGTTACATTCGAATAAGACTAATAAAACTTCTGTTTTAGCAAAGCTTAATAAAGTGTTAGAAGTGGGAAAAATAAAGTCTCCCGAGGAGTATGGAGAAACAGCAGCAAAGGTGAATGAGCTTCGTGATAAGTTAAACTCCATTATAGAAGCAGTACATTGTAAACGAGAGTATGGTATTTCTTTATATGAGGCGATAAGTTTCTTTGAACAGAATTTAGACCAAAAGGGAAAGATTAATTTTAGTAGAGAGAATCTTATTGCAGTAGACGGAGAAGCAGTTACCTCCAACTAATTTTTTCTCATCGAATCGCATTGACGAAGAAAACAGTGAGAAAGAAGATTTGGAAAGTTTGTTGGATGATTGTCTGGCCATTTCAATGCCACAGGAATCTTTGAAGTGGCATTATCGTTCTCGCCATGAAAGTTTAATTGCATATAGCAACATGAAGTACTATGACAATAAGTTATATACTTTTCCATCTCCAAGTGATCTTGTGTCAGAAGTGAAAATAGTTCATTTGGATGGATTTTATGATAAAGGAAAAACCAAGCAGAATAAGACCGAAGCGAGAGCTATCGTAGATGAAATTATCCGTAGATTGAAGGATGAAGAATTGCATAATGATAGTATTGGTGTTGTTACATTTAGCTCCGTTCAGCAGAATCTGATTGATGATATGCTTTATGAGGAATTCAAAAAGCAACCGGAACTGGAAGAACTTGATCGTATATCGAAAGAACCAATTTTTATTAAGAATTTAGAAAATGTACAAGGGGATGAAAGGGATGTTATTCTATTCTCTGTTGGCTATGGACCAGATGCGGATGGGAATGTATCCATGAATTTCGGTCCATTGAATCGGGATGGAGGCTGGAGAAGGCTTAATGTGGCTATTTCCAGAGCCAGAAAGGCTATGATTGTTTACTCTGTTTTGAAACCTGATCAGATTAATTTGTCACGTACTAGATCAGAGGGGGTTGCTGGACTCAAAGGCTTTCTGGAATTCGCTGAGCGCGGAAAGAATGTATTAGCACAGCGAGCAGGAAGCAATTCAAAGCGGGAAGACTATTTGGTGAAGGAAATTGTGGCAGCTATTACGTCGATGGGATATGTTGTGAAATGCAATATCGGGTGTTCAGAGTTCAAAATGGATATTGGTGTTGTGAATCCAGAAAATCCAGATTCCTTTTTGCTGGGAATATTACTTGATGGTGAAAATTGTAAAGATGCATCCACTGCACGTGATAGGTTTGTATTGCAACCAGGGGTCTTAAATGGTCTTGGATGGTCTGTGATGCGCATATGGACACTGGATTGGCTTGATGATGCAGGACGGGTCATAAAGGAAATTAAAGCAATGATTGATGCGGTTCTCGACGAAAGAAAGACGGTCAAGCCAATCGTAAAGCACACATATGCGAATTTACAATTTGAAAAAGTAAAAGCGTCAGAGACATCGGTACATTTCGGCGAATTATATACATCTGCTTATATTTCACAACAAGGTGCTCCCGAAGAGTTCTATTTACCACAAAACCTTGAAAAGATTGAACTTGTAGCAAATTCTATTTTGCAAAATGAAGCTCCAATTAGTAGAAAGCTATTGATGCGTAAAGTATTAAATGTATGGGCAATTTCAAGAGGGGGTTCAAGGGTTGATGAAATTTTTTCATCTGCAGTAGCAAAAATTGAGAAGAACATTACAAGAGATGAAGACAGGGTATTCTTTTGGAAGAAGGAGCAGGAACCAGAACACTATCGGGTTTACCGTGTGGAAGATTCGGAAGGAAATAAACGAAGTATGGACGATATTTCCTCGGTAGAAATTATTAATGCAATAGTTGAGGTGTTGAAAGAACAGATTAGCCTTTCGGAAACAGACCTTGTTCGTGAGACTGCCAAGAAGTTTGGGTTTTCAAGGCTGGGAAGTATTATTGAGACGGCTGTAAAATATGCAATAGGGTCTGGGATTAATAAAGGGAATTTGGTCAGACGAGATAATGGTAATATTGTATTAAATGAATAAAAGGTACAGCATAAAAAGGAGTTTTAATGAGTAAGTTGTTTTCAATAATACCAGAGAACTTTTTTGTTCCGCTATCTTCACAAAATAAAATCGCATATTGGGAATGTATCTGCAAGCTGTTTTCTGTAATGAATCATCAGCTTTCTTTTGGTGTGGAAAGGGAGGTACTGGTTGATGAACTGCAGTATTATTTCGAACAATCCATGGCAGCGGATTTGGAAGAGGAGGATTTTCGTGAAACTGACAGCAGAGGAAAAGCCAATCTAATGTTGCGAAGACTTGAAAATTATGGCTGGATTGAAATAGAAACGGATAAAAGCTATGTCCAAAAGGTTAACTTCAAAGAGCACGCAGTTCAGGTAATAAAAACATTGTCAGAAATCGAAGATGGAAAGCGAATCGAATATCAGGGATATATCTATACAATCTATAGTCTGGTTCGAAGTAATACCGACAATCCAGGAGTAGTATTAATCCAGATTTTGGAAAATACGGATTTGCTAATCACAGGTTTAAAAAACTTAAATTCAAATATAAAACATTACATAGACAGTCTAACAAAGCACAGCACGGTTGCAGAAATTATGGATGCATTATTTAATGACTATATTACCAATATAGTCGACAAAGCATATCATCGATTGTTGACATCCGATAATGTATCAAAATTTCGTCCGGAAATCATCGAAAGACTGGAAAGTAAAAGTAAAAACTTAAATTACATTGAAACGTCATCAGAAGAAATATCCAGGTTAAGGGAAATTTCCATAGAAGAAGGAAAAGAACTGGTATACCGGTACCTGCATGAGATTATCGATGCATTCAGAAATATAGATGATATTTTAAATGAGATTAATCAAAAGAATGCAGCTTATCAAAGAGCAGCAATTAACCAGGCAAAGTTTTTGCTGGCAGGAAGTGAAGACATTCGGGGACAATTGAAAGAAATCCTGCTTGGTATCAATGAGATGATGAATCAGGAACAGATGGAACTGGATGGAATATATGAAGTTGCATTTTTGGAGCAGTTAATCCGAATTTAGAGCAGTGCCTTTCTGGATGCCAATTCTTTTTATTCGCCGTCAGAAGGGAAAAAATCATTTGAACCCCAAGAAATAACCGTATCTGAGCCAGATATGGAAATGCGTCAGGAAAAACTAAGGAAGATGACAGAGAAGATGCAAAAGATTCTCAGTCAGGAGAAGATTAACAGCTATATTCTAGAGCAGCTGGGAGAACGGACGGAGATGCTGGCAAGTGAACTTCCTCTTAGGATAGTTATGGTATTCTTTAAGTGAGTAAAGGGGATGAGGAAAATGCAGATTTATTTATGGACAGAAGACTAAACAGATAAAGCAGGATATCAATTTTGGAAAACGCTTATGAGTAATGTTTTTCCAGAAGTTATTGTTGAAAGCAAGGGGAATGGCAGCAGGCTGAGTAGAGAGAGTGGAGCTAATGTGGAATTTACATTGAAAAGCTTTTTGTAGTGTGATTTCAATTGAAAATGAGAGTTTCAACTAATTAGAAGCTGATAAGCTTGAACTACACTATGTGTTCTCTATACACCCTTTGAGCCTCATTCCGAGTCTTCACTATGAGTAATATTGGATTTGATTGCAAAAGTATTGACATAGTAATGATATTGCATTATATTGTAGTTATACAAGAAAAGCTTTATGGAGGTGGAAACTATGGCTAGTACAATACAGGTTCGAGTTGACGATGAGTTGAAAATAAAATCAGATGCTTTGTTTAAAGATTTAGGAACAGATACAACATCGGCAATCAGAATGTTTCTAACACAGGCGGTTGCCAATAATGGATTCCCATTTGAGATAAAAAGAAACACCACAGAATATAATCCTTATGCCCAAATGACGGAAGAAGAAATGTTGGCGAAATTGGAAACATCAAGAAAGCATGCAAGTCTAGGGAAATATAGAAAAGCAGATGATGTTACCTCTGATATGAGGGCAAAGTATGGATTATAAAGTAGTTATAACCGAAGATGCAGAAGCAGACTTAGACCAATTTGTGAGATATCTTTTGTTTGTAAAGAAAAGTGAGTGGAGGGGGAAACAGAACAGTGGTATTTGAAATGGCTGCAGGAGTTAATTAATACCACCGAGGAGTCTGCTTACAAGGTTTCTTTTGATTGCCCAGTGCAAAAAAATCCTTATAAACGCGCCAATCTTGGAAAAGCGAACATACCTTATGATGAAAGTAAAGCCTTTTTAGATACTCCCACAATGGCAGAAGAATATGATTTAGATCAAGGTGCAAGAATTGTTCAAAAGTTTATTGATAAAAATCTGGCGACCCAATTCTTTGCTATGTTCTGGGGCAGGGAAGATGTATTTGCAAAAAGAGCAAAAAATGGTAACTACTATCCGCAATGTGACAATCGATGGAATAATGCAATATGTCCGAAGCAAAAAGGTAAAAAACAATATTGTGAAGATTGTGAGCATACAAGGCAGATGAAGATCTGGCAAGGAGGTTGAGTGATAATCCATTTACGACACTGGAAATAATCACCGAGTACTATGAAAATAAACTCGGTAAATATCTTGACGGTGAATTTGAAGAATACTGCACCTGTGATGACTATTATCAGCCGGTTGTAGAGGACTTTGAGATAGATTACTA
>JAVBLX010000171.1:0-14778 GCA_031553075.1 Acetivibrio sp. | reverse complement strand
CAAAATATAGGAAGAGCGAATCGGAATATACTCATAGCTTTCGTGAATGGTGTTCAGCACATCACGATAACCCATAATTTCCTCTTCATCTCTATTCTTTGGAGTGGTTTTATCCATACATAGCTGTTGGATTCTTGTGCTAGTAGTTACAATACCCTCAATTTTATTGGATGCCTCTGTACTTTGTATTTTAGCAATTTCAATCAGTTTATCCAGTGCGGCTGGTTTTTGTTTTAGGTACAGTTCCTGCCGCCCTTTGAATTCATGAATTTGTGCGACCAATCCAAGAATTTCTGAATCCCATTGATGGTCTTTTAGTGTGGCATAATTAAAAATTCTCATTCGCCTGCCTCCATTCCTATTCGCCTAATCATAGCATTGATTTGGGCGAAAGTCAATGCTATGGGCAGGAAAAACGCATAATTTAATGTGAAATTAGGCGTTTTTTTTCATGCTAGGAGTATTCATATATAGAATATCCAAGGCGGATAGAACAATACATCATATAAACAAAATGCCTCTGTCATCGTAGACGGAAGCACCAGCATCGCTGCCACAGCGAATTGCACGGTCGAGGCCCATGATGGTTGCTACAGCACCGTCGATTTTCTCGGTGGACTTTTCTTTGTTGGAACAATTGATTGGCTCAATCTTTGGCCTATGGGGAATTATTTTGCCAATTTATAATTGTATTTATTAACAAAAGAAGGTAAAATAAAAAGGTATTGGCAAGTGAAGAAAATAAGGAAATTATGTTATAAATTAAGGAGGACAACATGAATTTTAACCCCAATAGTAGTTTTTTATTTTGTATTGCTGGTATCGTTATTTTTTTTGTGATGGCGCAATCTATATTTTTTCTGGTTCGTTCTTACAAAAGAGGCATTGAAATCGGCATGGAGCCAGCCAAGTTAAAAAAGACTGTAATTTCTACGGCAATATTTACCATTGCACCGGCAATTTCGATCTTGCTTGGAATACTCACATTGTCCAAGTTTTTGGGCATCCCATTACCTTGGATCCGTTTAAGCGTCATTGGAGCAATTACTTATGAGCTTCCGGCGGCAACCTCTACGGCGACAGCACTAGGACTTTCTATTTCAGAAACAATAGCGGATCCTAAAGCTTATACAGCAATTGCCTGGGTTATGACACTTGGAATTATTCCGGGGATGATTATGATACCGTTGTGTCTTAAGAAGATTCAGAAGGGTATTATGAAGATTAAGAACAAAGACAGCAAGTGGGGAGATTTATTTATGACATCGCTTTTCCTTGGAATGATTTCGGCTTTCCTTGGAATGGTGTTTACTGGTGTGAGAAGTGGTTTACAAGGATGGATTCCTATTTTTGTACTTTTGTTTTCAGCATTTGTTATGGGGATTTGCGGACTGCTCATTAAGGTTTGCAAACTGAAATGGTTAGAGACCTATGCACTGTCAATCAGTATGATAGCGGCTATGATTTTTGCGGCAATTATAACACCTGTTATTGGTTAGAGATGGGAGATTTGAGTGAAGGAAAGTCAGTTTTTACTCAACCCTATTTGTATGTGCGCAGGGCGCACAGATGGGAGCTTAAATATGAATTCTACATACAATGATAAATCACATGTCTACGGACGTATTTGGATATTAATAGCATTAGCACTTTTACTTTCTGTTCCTACCGCTATTTGCTTATATTATAATGCGTGGCCGGAGGGAACAGCAGTAATGAAGGGACTTCTTGGCGTAGCGCCGATCTTTTGGACGGTAGCCGTGATTGAGGTTTTTACTTACGGTCCGATGCTGGGAACGGGCGGTTCTTATTTGGCATTTGTAACTGGTAACATAACCAATATTAAAGCACCGGCAGCACTTAGTGCAATGGAAAATGCCGAGGTAAAGCCAGGAACGGAAGAAGGAGAAGTGGTTTCCACAATTGCAATCGCAACAAGTTCCATTGTGACCACAATTGTAATTGCATTGGGAGTATTGCTTTTATCAATTTTAACACCAATCCTCAATTCTCCAATACTTAAGCCGGCATTTGATAATGTACTTCCTTCCCTGTTTGGAGGCCTGGCAGTCGTGTATGTAAGCAAAAACTGGAAATTGTCTTTGGTTCCACTGACATTTATGATTGTCCTGTTTCTTTCCGTACCATCCCTTGCCAGCTCGGTAGGAATATTGGTTCCGGTTGGTGCTTTGATTTCACTTGGAGCAGCGCGAATTATGTATAAGAAGAACTGGATATAAAGTATTATTCCGATGCTAAAATATCGCAAGTTTTTGCAGGCAAGAAACCCATATATTCAAGCTTCCTTGCCTGCAAAAGCTGCAATATTTAACCGCCGGAGTAATAGCAGATTAGAGAGGTGAAGAGACATGATAGGATGGATTGCTTTAAGTATAATTTTTATTTTTATCGTAATTTTAGTAGTAAGAGCTGCTCTCTTCAACCCATATCCAGAACCGGACATGGTGGAGGAGCAGGTCACTGTTAATGAAGAAAAAGTTGTTAAAGATATGTCCGATTTAATCAAATGCAGGACAGTGTCCTACCAGGATAAAAGTAAAATTGACTGGAAGGAATTTGACAAGCTAAAGGAGCTTTTAAAGGAACGTTTCACGAAAGTACATGAGGTATGCGAACGGGAGGAAATCGGAACAACTGGACTTTTATATTTTCTGAAAGGAAAAAGCATGGAAGCCCCCAGCGTATTGATGGCACATTATGATGTGGTACCGGTGGATGAAAAGGGCTGGGATAAACCTGCCTTTGACGGACTTGTGGAGGATGGCTTTATTTGGGGAAGAGGAACTCTTGATACAAAAGGTACCCTCTGTGGTATTTTTGAAGCATTGGAGCAGCTACTTTTAGAAGGCTATCAACCAGAGCATGATTTATATCTCTCTTTTTCCGGTGATGAGGAAGTAGAAGGAAGGAGCTGTCCGGATATCGTTTCCTATCTGGAACAGAAGGGAATAAAACCTGCATTTGTACTGGATGAGGGTGGCGCAGTCGTTGAAAAGGTATTTCCTGGTGTTAATCGACCCTGTGCAGTAGTGGGGGTTGGCGAAAAAGTAGGAATGAATGTGGAGCTTTCAATGGGGAGTCAGGGTGGTCATGCATCAACACCACCGCCACATACGATTTTAGGTCAGCTTTCAAAGGCGGTGGTAGAGATTGAAAAGCATCCATTTAAACCGCAGTTTACGAAACCGGTAAAAGAAATGTTTGATACCCTTGGACGATATTCCGGTTTTGGAATGAAGCTTGTCTTTGCCAACCTGTGGTGTTTTCTTCCACTGCTCAATGTCTTCTTTAAGAAAGCAGGCGGAGAACTAAATGCGATGATGCGAACCACTTGTGCCGTGACCAGAATGGAAGGCAGCAAGGCCTTTAACGTGTTACCACCCAAGGCATGCGTTGGTATGAATATTCGCCTTCTTGGAGAGGATACTCCGGAAGTGGCAGTTGCACATCTTAAAAGGATAATTAAGAACGATAAAATAGAAGTGAGCATACAACATGCGATGGAAGCGTCCGGGTATTCGGATACAAGCTGTGAAGAGTGGGAAATATTAAGGAAAGTGATTCATACCACATGGCCGGATGCAATCGTATCCCCTTATCTTATGATGGCATGTTCGGACTCCAGACATTATGGTAAAATTACGGATCGTATCTATAAGTTTTCAGCGATGGCACTTTCAAAGGAAGAACGTAGCATGATCCATGGAAACAACGAAAGAGTTCCGATCGAGACAATGATTAAGACCGTGGCGTTCTATGAGCGGTTGCTAAAGTACCTGTAGGAGACATTTGATGAAGAACAAAGGATTACTTTTTGCACTTATAGCTGGAATGCTGTGGGGATTTGGCGGGACAGTCGGCCAATATATGTTTTTACACTTTGAAATCAGCAGTGATTGGGTTTCCATGACCAGGATGATACTTTCCGGTATTATTTTACTGGGAATCGGCTTGTTTTCAAAATCAAAAGAATACATACAAGTTTGGAAGGTCAAGAAGGACGCCATTCATTTACTGATATTTGCTGTTTGTGGATTGATGTTTTGCCAGTATACCTATTTGACCACGATTTCTCATTCTAATTCTGCTACGGCAACCGCACTGCAGTATGTTGGTCAGACTTTCATTTTGATTGTGACCAGTGTGATGAATAAAAGATGGCCCCAGAGGATTGAGTATATTTCGATTTTATTAGCGATGGGCGGAATTTTAATGATTTCCACACATGGCAATATTCATAATCTGGTCATGTCCAGGGAAGCCTTCACATGGGGGATGCTGGCAGCAGTTGCGATGATGCTTTATACCTTATTGCCAGGAAAACTGATTCATAAATATGGAAGTACGGCGGTCACCGGATACGGAATGCTAATCGGAGGTATTGTTCTAGGGATTTTTACCGGGGCATGGAAGGAAGCTGTGAACCATAGCGTAGAATTGGTGCTTTGCCTGGCTTTTATCATCGTTTTCAGTACGGCATTGGCATTTTGCTTGTACTTGCAAAGTGTTTCCTTAATTGGAGGGGTCAAAACCAGTTTGTATGCAAGTGTTGAAATCGTTAGTGCAACCTTCTTTGGCGCAGTTTGGCTGAAAACAACCTTTGCATGGCAGGATATAGTAGCGATTGGAATGATTTTTATTATGGTTATTCTTACTTCAATGAAAGGTACAAATGATGAATAAAGCATTTTGTAGAGAATGTACAGGATTTTGTAGAGGGGGTGACCAAATGAAAAGTGTAATCAATTGGCTGCTTGAAGACAAAAATCCTGAAGTAAAATACCGTACAATGATAGAACTTTTGGGTGTATCAAAAGATGAACCAGAAGTAAAAAAGGCTTACGACGGCTTATTGAAATCAAATACTGTGGGTTTAACTATGGATAAATTCAAGCTTAATAAAAAATGGGAGGATGTCACCGCCCTCTGTGCACTTGCTGAATTTGGTCTAAACCGTGTTGATATTCCTATTGATGATTATATTGAACGTATCATTAAGAATATGGATTTTAGCATGAAATGCGCCAAAATATTGATGTTGAGAAATTTGGTATCTCTTGGATACTATGAACATGCATGGGTAAAAGAAGAAATATTTTCGTCTTTTTCATCCATACGTGAAGACGGCACATTTCGTTGTCTCGATAAAACTAAAAAAACAAACGATTCTAAGCTACCGAATATGGGGTGTTATAGACAAACCACAACATACCTTTTACTTGCAGCTGAGTTGAAGAAGATTGGTGTTACTCTACCACAGTTTGAACTACTAATAAACTTTGATATCAACCATTGCGTTGCATTTCGCTCAGACAACCCAGAAAAAGCAATCATTCAAGAAATGATAGAAACTTACTATCCATTTGATCATGTAAAACTGGGACTGCAAATGACTATATACGGTCTTTCTGTTCTTGGTGCAGCGAATCATCCTGCTTGTAATCATGCTTTAACATTATTGGACAACAAAAAAGATGGTGACGGCAAATATATCCTTGATAAATCTTTTCCATATTTTGAAGTGGGAAAAGTGGGCGAACCCAATAAATGGATAACCCTATATGCTCTGCTCTCAGAAAAATATAACGGAGTATAAGCATTAAATTCCAAAACCCATGCTCAAACCACTGTTCGCAATAAAATATCCAACTTTTTTCCACAAGGAACTTCCCCAAAAAGAATCCCAAAGGACCTCCTCCGTAATCTCCCTAGGGGGAAATTTACAATTCATGCATGAAAATTTACAATTTATGCAAAAAATATTTATGAAAGAAAATATATGCTATGATAAAAATTGTAAAAAAGTGTAAAAAAATGTAAAGAAATGTAAACAAAGCTCATTTAAGGGGGAAAAATATGAGGAAATCTATAGCACGTCGAATTTTATTAATTCTAATTATTCTTACTGGATTATTTTTGTCGAATACGGTTTTAAGCGGAGTTACCGATTCGCAAGTAAAACTTTCTACCAGTTTGATTTCTAGTTCATTTTTAAATTTGGAGTATGAACAGGTAAATTTAATAAAAAATATGAGCCAAATTTGTTTATTAATCAATGACTATCTCTTAGCTGAAAATGAAACAAATGGAGAGAAAATAGCAGCAGAACTTGTTCAGACAGTCGATGTTGCAAGAACAATAGCAGATGATGTTGGAATTATTTGCGAAGAGTTTTCGACAAAGGCAATGAACGCGGAATTAAGCGAAGCTTATCAGCTATATCAACAAAGCATACATAGTTATTTAGAACAGGTATCTTCTATTTCAAATTTGGTGGAAAACGGAGATAAAGTTAGTGTAAAAGCTACTTATCAGAGTCTTCAAACAGCAAAATTTGTCATGGAAGAGGCAGAAAGTGTATTTCAAAAGGTATTAGATGAGAAAATCCAGCATGAAACCAGCCTGATTGGTTCCAGGTCATTTCGTGCTACCATGATTATTTGGAGCATGGCAATCCTGTTTGTAATTATGGCGGCGACTGCTTTTATTGTTTGTATGAGAACAATTATAAAACCGCTTAAAACTGTCAATAAGAGCATCAATGAAATGATTCATAAGTTAGAAAATGAAGAAGGAGATTTAACGGTACGTATTGATTATTCGGGGGAAGATGAAGTCGGCCAGATTGCAAAAGGAATTAATGAATTTTTGAATATCCTGCAAAAGCTTATAATTGCAATAAAAGCAAGCTCCGACCGTATTGATTATTCCACGGAGACAATTAACAATTATATATTAGAATGCAAAGATTCCACTACTGGTATTTCAGGTGCGTTGGATGAAATGTCTGCTGGTATGGAAGAAATTAATGGAACCTTGCAAAGTATTGATAATGGAGCACAGGATGTCTTGCATTCGGCAAACACAATAGAAGAAGTATCCAAAACCAATTTAGGACATGTTGAACAGATTGCAGAAAGAGCAGATTCCATTCATAAACAGTCAAACCAAAGTAAGAAGCAAACGGAAATGATTTTACAAGAAATAGAAAATAAAATATCTGCTTCGATTGAGAAAAGTCATTCGGTTGAGAAAATCAGTGAGCTTATCAATGCTATTCTTGGTATTTCCTCCCAGACCAATCTGCTTGCTTTAAATGCATCAATTGAAGCGGCAAGAGCGGGAAATGCAGGAAAAGGATTTGCTATTGTAGCAGAGGAGATTAGAAAGCTTGCAGAATCCACAAAAGAGATAGCAAGTGATATCCAAATGACAAATGCACTAGTAATTGATTCGGTAGATGAACTTGTTTCAAATGCCAATGAAATAGTGGATTATATTACAAGAGAAGTATTAAAAGATTATGATGGCTTTGTAACAGTAGCAAATACTTATAAAGAAGATGCTGATACAATGAATGGAATGCTGAATCATTTTAGCGTAAAATCCAAGGAGCTAAAAGAAACCGCTACTGATATGGCAAATGGAATTAGGGGAATTGCTGTTGCGATTGAAGAAACGGTAAATGTTGTTATCAATTCTAATGAAGACACCAATATGTTAGTTCATTCCGTTTCTTCGATCAGTGATCAAGCTGCAGATAACTTGGAAATCGTAAGAGGATTAAATAGTCAAGTAAATAAGTTTACAACGATTCAGTAACGGCTATAAGAGCGCTCATTCAAGTAGGACACCCATAAGAGGGTGTCTAAGTGAAGAGGCTATCCATTAGAAAAGTTTTGTAAACTTTTTTGGTTTGCCATTTTACGAGCGGATTCATACAGGATCAACGAAGTCTATTTGGAGAAACCATGGCTATAATTATTGTATGTTTATTCGGTGTAATGTATAATAATAAAAGAGCTTAATAGAAATGGAGATAATGACGTGGAAAATGCATTGAAAATGATTAACCAAAGATATTCGGTAAGAAATTATTTAGACAAAGAGATTGAAGGTAAAAAACAGAAGGCAATAAAAGAATTTTTTGCAAACAATACAAAAGGACCAATGGGAAATGAAGTACGAGTTAACCTTATTCATACATCTGAATACGATGAAAATGAGGTTAAGTCCTTGATTAAATATGGAATAATCAAAGGTGCCAAGACATATATGATGGGTGCTGTAAAAAGTGGAACATATGCAATGGAAGACTTCGGATATGTTATGGAAAAACATATTTTGATGTTAACGCAGCTTGGATTGGGAACCTGTTGGCTTGGAGGTACTTTTAAAAGAGGAAGCTTTGCAAAGAAAATGAATCTTGCAGAAGGAGAAGTATTGCCTGGCATATCACCGATTGGATATGCAGCGGAAAAAAGAACTACTAGGGAAAATGTTTTAAGAGGTCTTATTGGTGCCAATAAGAGAAAGAAAACCGAAGAATTATTTTTTGATAATTCATATAATGTACCATTAAATCTTGATGAAATAGGAAAATATTCAGAAGTACTGGAAGCGGTAAGGTTAGGTCCATCAGCATCAAATAAACAGCCATGGCGTATTATTAAGGATGCTAAAGGTGCCTATCATATGTATTTAGATGAAAATGAACGATATAATAATGCAATTGAAGGAATTAAAATTCAAAACATTGATATGGGGATTGCAATGTGTCATTTTGAATTTGCCGCAAAGGAATTGAATCTTCCAGGTCAATGGGTCGTTTCAGAACCAGAATTAGATGGCGGTAAGTTTAAATACATTGTAACTTGGAAATAAATTGAATAGATCAAATAAAATCCGAGCGGACTGAAGTGTCATGCTCGGATTTCAAACTATTTGGAGTGATTATGCAAGTCTTGATCTCAAACGATAGCAAATCGCTCAATCGATGCCACACAATTAATACCTCGCCCTTTTTCGCCTCTCTCACCCATTGCAGGACCGACAAGATTGACCTTCAACGCCACCTTGTCACCAGGATTTATCAGCTCTCTAAGTCCTTTATCTGGAAAAATCTGATAAATAATTTTATCAATCATATCGTGAATTTCTTTCGTCTTTGCCTCACCTGTCTGTCTGGCGAAAGCAACCTCGGAAAAATTATTCATAAAATACCCCTTTCAAACATACCTATATCATTTTATGTAACTGGTAGGGATGTTGATGCTTATTTTTTCAAAAAGGCACTCTGTGTCAATGCATTTAGATTGTGCAGAACGTCAGGCAAGAAGACATATTCCAATGATGATGCAGGATTGAGGGAAAAAAGTTAGATGTATTTCTAATAGGAGATGAAAGATAAGAATACAAGAAAGCATAAAATGTTATTGACAAATTATCTTTATTGATATATTATACTAATAAGGATAAAATATCAATAAGGATAGAGTTAATTAT
The DNA here is from genome assembly GCA_031553075.1 of Acetivibrio sp. GTDB lineage: Bacteria > Bacillota > Clostridia > Lachnospirales > Lachnospiraceae > DIGJ01. Next base: position 5,472 of record JAVBLX010000171.1, on the reverse strand, counting down.
GCAAAAGCGTCTTACCATTCAACGTGCTTTGGTTCTTGAAGCAGTAAGAAAAATGAAAGGTCATGTAACCGCCGACGAAGTTTATGATTCCATTGCAAAGAGCTACCCCGATATCAGCAAAGGGACGGTATATCGTAATCTAAACCTGCTGTCTGATATGGGCGAAATCCGCAGAGTAGAAATGCCAAGTGGAGCTGACCGCTACGACCACCGATGCTACGAACATTATCACGCAAAATGTACAAGGTGCGGTCAAATTTTTGATGTTGACATGGAGTTCATCACCGATTTGGGGAGTGGTATTAAGAACACTCACGGGTTTCAGTTCACAGGACATGATATTATGTTCAAGGGCATTTGCTCTGAATGTAATAAATAGTTTTTCGTTCCTGATATCTCAAGATCAGGCATTTGTCTGATTGCTCATCACAATAATTAATGAGAGCAGACTGGCAATTTTAAAAGTGCACATACGGGAGCACAAAAATTCACCGTAAATACATTATATTAAAGGAGAATGATCATGAGAAGTTTCACTACATTAGATTTACAGTATGCCCACAGGTTCTACGGGTTCAAAGGCGAGGCTCAGTATTTGCACGGACACACTGGAATACTGACGATTGAGGTTGAGGATACCGTTAATACCGGTGTCAATATGGTATTCCCTTGCAATGAAATCAGGAAAACTGCATGGGAAGTTCTGCAAAATTTTGATCACGCACTCATTTTGAGGGAGGACGATCCGTTGCTTCCTGCGATCCTCAGTGTCTATGAAGAACAGGGAATTAAGGATGGTGCACCTACTAATAAGCAAAAAGGCCCCGCTTTCAAAACGGAGCTTGCAACAGCATATCCTGAATGCCGTCTTGTAGTTACAAAGGAAACCATGACGGTCGAAGGCATGATAAAAATTGTTTACGACTTATTGAAGGATAAACTGAACATTGTTAAAATCACATTTACAAGCGGCGTAAATGGTGCCACACAGGAATATGCTCCGCAAACAGAAATAGACCGTTGCCCGCTTTGCGGCATTTCACTCAACGAACACGGTGTGTGTCCGAAATGCGGATACAAGAAATAGTATGATATAATTGCATAAACATTTTGGCAGAAGCGGCAAAGTTTTCACTGCAACTACTAAGGGCGGACATGGCGTCTGTCCTTAGTAGTTTTTTTACGTGCTTTTATGCAAATGTAAAATCAGTAGTAGTTCATAAACGACACTGCTTACATGGAGGTGGAAATTTTCGACCAATCCTTTCGAGTAAGCTTTTTTGGTTTGCCATTCTAGCTGATTCATACAGAACAGCGAAGTCTGTATGGAGAAATCATGGCTATCATTATTGTATGTTTATTTAGTGTAAGGTATAATAATAAAAGTGTTAACCATTGAGTAAAAATGGCATTTGTGTCACCAGTGGTGACTCAAAGCAAAGGAGGAAATAAATGGATATAGAGGAGGAACGGATGGAAGCCTATTACTATACCAGAATGAATAAAATTCAACAAAACGTATATCATGCCATGAAAGTTGGTCTTATGGCACTAGCCCCTTCTTTTCCTGTTTCAAAGCTGGAGGGCAGAGAGCTACAGGATATTTTCTTCAAATTGAGATTAGACAATCCAGAGATCTTTTATGCTGTCGGTTTTCACTATCGATATACGAGTGATTCCAGTAATGTGGAACTGATTCCGGAATATTTATTTGAAAAGAAGAAAATAAGGGAACATCAGGAGGCGATGAAAGCCCGAATCACAAAGCTGGTTCGCATGGCAGGTTCTATGACAGAGTGGGAGAAGGAAGTATATGTTCATGATTTTATTTGTACCCATGTAAGATATGATAAGTTAAAAAAACCGTATTCTCATGAAATTATCGGACCTTTGGGGCAAGGAGTTGGTGTTTGCGAGGGGATCGCGAAAACCGTGAAGATTTTGTGTGATACTTTGGGTATTTGGTGTATTATCGCAGTTTCAGATGCAAATGAGGATAAGAAAATAAAGTATCGTCATGCTTGGAATGTAATCAAAGTAGGAGGCAACATTTATCATCTGGACGCAACCTTTGACAATACGCTTAGCAGCGAGGGCACCATACGGCATGATTATTTTAACCAGAGTGATAAGGACATCTTCAAAGATCACGAACCGGTGATGTATGAGGTGCCTCATTGCAGTGATAAAGAATATTTTTATTACAGAGAGAAAAAGCTGTCCTTTACTAAAATAGAAGATGTGGCAAAGAGAGCAGAACAGGCGGCAAGAAAAGGAACAACGTTTATTTTTCATTGGCGAGGAGGTCATTTGACATCGGAAATGATGTCTGAATTATTAAACACACTGGAACAGGCAGCCATGAAAAAGGACAGGCATATCCAAGTATGTGTGAATAGGACCCAGGCAGTGCTGCAAGTACTATTTACAGAAAAGTTGCCGGTTGAAGAGTTGGTTATGGAAGAGGTTAATGAAGAGGGGATATTAGTTGTACAAAAGATTTGCACGAACAATTCGTAAGAGCAATTAGTAAGAACAATTCGTAAGAACTTTGGGATTTGAAGACAGAGCCGGAAAAAGATGCATAGTTGAAAAAGATGCATAGTTGAAAATGATGGGAGGTAAAGTTATATGAATTACAAATACAAATTTACAAATTATGAACCTTCAACTATTACATTTTACAGCTTTAAAGTATTTCGTTCATGGAGTCAGAGGGAAAATCATTTAGGAACGACTGAGGATTACGGGTTAGACGATAATATTGTGCACAGATTGTCGGATGAATAAATGCATCCTTTGATAAGATGGATGTCGGAAGGAGGTTGTTTGATGGATTCATTAAGTAGTATGAATAATGCAATGGCATACATCGAAGAGCATTTAACGGAAGATATGGATTATAGTAATATTTCTAAAATTGCTTACTGTTCCGAGTATCATTTTAAACGAATGTTTTCTTTTTTAGCAGGTATAAGTTTATCAGAATATATTCGGAGAAGGAGACTGACTCTGGCTGCACTTGATTTGAAGGATAGAGATTTGAGAATAATTGATGTGGCTGTCAAATATGGCTATAATTCAGCGGATTCCTTTTCACGTGCGTTTCATTCTATGCATGGTATTCTCCCTTCTGAAGCAAGAAATGAGAATATACAATTAAAAGCTTATCCTCGAATGACCTTTCAATTATCAATTAAAGGAGGATGCGAAATGAACTATCGTATAGTTGAAAAAGAAACATTTAAGTTAGTAGGGTTTAAGAAAAGAGTTCCCGTTATTTTTGAAGGTGTCAATCCGGAGATTGGGAAAATGACTACCCTTTTAACACCGGAGATTATTAGACAATTAAAATCAATTTCAAATGTAGAACCAACTGGTATTATTAGTGCATCTACTAATTTTTCGGAAGGAAGAATGCAGGAAAAGGGTGAGTTGGACCACTACATCGGGGTTGCAACATCAAGTAATGAAACAGCAGAATTTGATATATTAAATATCGATTCGGGTACCTGGGCAGTATTCGAATCGGTTGGACCGTTTCCTGAAACACTTCAGAATGTGTGGGGCAGGATATACTCAGAATGGTTTCCAACTTCAGGATACGAGGCAGTTAAAGGTCCTGAAATATTGTGGAATGAGAGCCCTGACACGGGAAACCCAAAGTATAGAAGTGAAATTTGGATTCCGGTGAAAAAAAAGAGTTAACGAATGCGCAATAACAAGCCCAGTTCATACTGTGAAATTATGTAATTAATATTGGGAATCGTGTCCTTAGGTAAGGAAAACAAAACCTCTCGGCTATATTATGGTCAGGAGGTTTTTTCAATTTTCTTATTGACATACCATCTAATACGTGTTACTATATAGCAGTACTAAGTAATACGAAATACAAGTGACACGAAATACAAGTGACACGGAATACAAGTGACACGGAATACAAGTCATACAGAATAGAAAGGAAGAGGTTATGGAAAATCTAACGGAAATGCTTAAAGGCTCATTGGAAGGTTGTGTTCTTGAAATTATCAGCCGAGGTGATACCTATGGATATGAAATTACACGAAAGCTCAATGCGCTGGGGTTTACCGATGTAGTTGATGGAACCGTTTACACCATTTTGGTGCGTCTTGAAAAGAACAAACTGGTGGATATCGAAAAAAAGCCATCGGATATGGGACCGCCACGCAAGTTCTTCACCCTCAATGAAGCAGGGAAAAAAGAGCTGAGTTTGTTTTGGGAAAAATGGAATTTTCTATCATCAAAAATAAATGAATTAAAGGAGAGATCGTAATGAATTTTTTTGAAAAAGTAACTGGCAGAGATATGGATAAAGAATATAAAGCCTTTGAAGCTCGTGCAAAAAAGCTACCAGATGAGTACCAAACAGCATGGGAACAGATTAAAGGGAATCTGTGGGCATATTCAGATTTCACCGGACGCAACCTGATGCCAATTCTTGATGGTGCACTTTGTTTACTGGAAGAAAGCGCTTCGGATGGTCAAACGGTTATTGAGGTTTTAGGTGATGATATCAAAGGTTTTTGCTCCGCACTTGTTGGCGAAGAAGGAGCAAAGTCATATCGAGATAAATGGCGAACAGAACTCAATAAAAATATCGCTAAAAAATTGGCTAAATTGGAGGAATCAAAATGAGTATCAGGGATATGATTGAAGGGAAAAAAGAATGGAAGGCGCACGTTGCCCGCGTCAAAGCGTTGCCGCAAGATTATCAAATAGTTTACAAAGAGCTTCAAAAATACTTGTTTAAGGTTGGACCGATTGAGTTGATGGAAGGAATCGGTTTACTCTCAGGTATTATTGATCTTTTCGAAGATGGAGCCGCCATGAAAAAGGGAGTGCTTGAAGTAACAGGTACGGATGTGGCAGCTTTTTGCGATGATCTGATCAAAGATTCAGAAACATTCGAAGATCAATGCCAAGAATCTGTTAACCAGGATGTTTCTCAAGCTATGAAAAAAGCTGCTGAAAAAATGAAAGGGTAATTGTTATGGATAGCGCAATTAAAATAATTGATTTGCATAAATCATTCAAAGGTGTGAAAAACGAAAAATTTAATGTTTTAAAAGGTGTTAATTTGGAAGTAAAACGTGGTGAGATTTTTGCTCTGCTGGGTTCTAACGGTGCAGGAAAGACCACAACAATAAATATTCTGTCAACACTTATGTCAGCAGACAGTGGTACCACAATTGTAAATGGATTTGATGTCCAAAAAGACCCGAATAAAGTCCGTAAATCAATTAGTCTGACAGGACAGTTCGCTGCGGTCGATGAGATGCTGACGGGACGTGAAAACCTTATTTTGATTGCTAAACTTCGAAACGTTTCAAATCCAACTAAGATAGCAGACGATCTGCTTGAACGATTTGGTCTTATCGAAGCTGCAAACAAACGCACGGAAACCTATTCTGGCGGGATGAAGCGCAGGCTTGACATTGCAATGAGCCTTGT
>JAVBLX010000021.1:0-4753 GCA_031553075.1 Acetivibrio sp. | reverse complement strand
TGCCACATTGACTCTTGGTGACAGTTTTAAGATTACTAACATTGCTGTTATTGAAAGCAAAGAGGGAAAAAACTTTGTTTCCATGCCACGTTTTAAAACAAACGAAAGAACTGATAAGAATGAAGCTGTCTATAAGGATATCGCTAACCCAATCACCAAAGAGTTCCGGCAAGAGTTATACGATACTATCCTTGAATTGTATGAGGATATGGAAGACAAGGGGAAAACAGAAAACAGCAAAGCAGCAGAAAATGCAGAGGAGCCAGAGTTTACCGTAAAAGTTACTCCTTTTGAACGGGAGGGAAGTAATATTCTTGGACTTGTTAGAGTTTATTTTGAGGACAGTTTTGTAGTAGGAAACATCAACATTTTAAAAGGGAAAGAAAAAGAATTTGTGGCAATGCCATCTCATAAGATTGGAAAAATTGAGCAGGGAAAGGCAGTTTATCAGGACGTGTGCTTCCCAGTGACAAAGGTTTTTCGTGAGAAACTTTATCAAAGTATTCATGATGAGTATCAGCAGGAAAAAGAAAAATTAGTCAAAAGTGGACGTGATTTGATGCAGGCGCAGGGAGGGCATATGAGAAACCAGCCAGAACGAGAGACGCCCTTTCGATAATTGAAATGAATTAATATGGAGCCAGCGACCCTGGCTCCGAGGAGGACGAATAGGGAAAATATAAGCAAATATATTGTTCAGGATGCGGATGTTCAGGAGTTGATGCAACTACTGCAGCTTTTAAAACGTAGAAAAGAGGCAGGGGAGCTATATGAAATAGTCTCTTACATTGATAGCCTGGAAAATAAGCTTGATCTGGTTGTTGGTGAACTGAATACTGTGAGAAAACAATTAGAGGAAGTAAAAGAGTTAAATGAGAGAAAACCATTAAAGACAGCACTGGCAGATGCAGTAGAAAAACTGGAAATCAGCTGTCAAATAATGAAAGAACAGCTCTTCGAGATAAAAAAAGATGTAAAGGAGAAGGCAAAGGATGTAATTGAATCTGTAAAAGAAAAAGGTATATCCGGTCTAAATCAGTTTGCAGAGTTTCTAGGGATTGGAAACAAGCTTAAAAGTATAAAAGAAAAATTAGAGTCTGATTTGGAGCAAGTAAATTCTACCTTAAATAAAATTGATATGGCAGGATTGGAAATCAAAAAAGCAGCTACAAGTATAGGAAATATTTCCAGGGTCTTAGTTGGGAAAGAACTAAAAGAAGTACAGGATAAGAGGGGATTTTCTATATCCGATATAATTAAAGCCCCATGGAATTTCAATCAAAAATGCTGTGTTAGCATGATTAAATGTGTAGAAGGCGCGACTGAAAAATTAGAGTCATTAAGCGAACAGCAAGAACACAGAAAAATAGAAAAACGGGACAATGTTGCAGCCTATAGCAATTTGAGCGAGGCAACTAAGCAACCAGAAGTCGCTGAGAATTTTCTATATAATGGGGACGCATTTGATGCGTTCCAAAAATCATCTAAAAATAAAAAACCAAATTTTGCAGATAAAACAAAGGAAACTAAACCCTCAGAAAAAATAATGCGATAATCAAAATCAAAAGTTAAAATTATGGGATGAAGCCTCACAAAAAGGACAGATACCTGTACTTTTTGTGAGGAAAATCATATCACTTCCTACAAAAATTGAGATGAATCCATCAACTTTCTATTAAAGATAATTCTTTAGCTGTTTGCCAGATATATTTTAAGGTATTTACAAAGAGCTGTTCTTCATTTTCCAGTAAAAGGGAATATATTTGCCTTTCTAATTCTTCTATTATCATCACAAGTCAATTTGGCATTAAGCCATTCTAAATTGATATTATTGATGTATTGATTATAGTAGTTACTGGTCTTAAATGCTTCAAAAAGCTGTAATAAGATTTTTGTTCATCAAATTCTCCTTTGATAGAAGGCAGTGGTCTACCCAACTGATAGTCAAGGAACTACCGAATATATTGAAGCACAGTCACTGATTTCAAATAAAGAAAATGTTAGAAATGTTAGACATTTTCATGCAACCAGAATCATAATTTTGGTCATATATTCATTCTCATTTGGTACAGCAAACCCATCAACAATCGTATCTTCATAAGCATCACCGGTTAGGGCGATACCATTATCCTTAGCATACTTCATTAAAATAGAATAGGCATTCTTAAGAGTGCCCCAGTTTCCAAGCCAGTTGATGCAAAGATAATTGCCAGCTGGCTTTTTTAATAAGGACATTTCCATGGAAGGATTCACCGTTTTGAAATAATAACGATTGTATGACATATAATCTTGATTCTGCCAGGCAGACTGGGGAAGGATGGAACCATATATGTGACAGTATAGATGCCGTTCATTGGTATGTATCAGGGTTCCGGAAATTGCCTTGTAAATCGTTTCAATAGAATCCTCTGTCGTCTCAGGTGTGGCAAGCAGGTATTCTTCTTCTATGTATTCCGTATATACAGAATTAGTAGGAATCTGAAAGGATTGCTCTACGTTATTTATATGATTTGAAAGCATTTGATCAATCATTTGAAGGTTCTTTAGCTTTTCTCGAAGCAGAAGTTGCCGATCCCGAAGAAGGTTGCACAGATTCACTGGGGAACGGGAAGCCAGATAATCCTTGATTTCACTCAGCTTCATTCCAAGTTCACTCAGAGAAAGGATAATTTCCAATTCCGGGCTTTGCTCATAGGAGTAATAGCGGTATTCATTGTTACCTTTGATAGCAGGAGAAAAAAGCCCGATTTCATCATAGTATTGTAACAAGCGTTTTGTGGTTTTGTGTAGTTTGGCCATCTGACCGGTGGTAAGAAGTAAATTATTCTGCATAGTAGTCTACCTGCTTTAAAATTATGGATTTGTATTTAACAAAATCTGTTTATAAGATTTAATATTAAGTTAATTGACAGTCACGTGACGTAACACTTTAGGATTTGAATTATAACACAAACCAAAGGAGTTGAGAATATGCAAATTGAACTAAGAGAATTGGAACGAAAGGATTATCATAAAGCCATTGAATTTGCCGTTAAGGGAATGCATTTTAATCAGTATATGGATAATAAAAAAGCGCTTTATCTTTACGGGAAATATTTCCTATACATGGAAATGCAAAGAGCAACTCAGCTGATTGCTGCTTATATGGGAGAAGATCTGGTTGGGTTGGTAATGGCGGATGTAAGGGGAGAACCGAAACAGTATCGGTCTTTTTGGAAAGGCCTTTATGTAAAAGGAATGGAGCTAATCATGAAAGTTATCGTAAAAGACTCGGTATCTTCATATGATATCGCAAACCGGAAAATGCTTCAGAATTACATGAAGAAAATGAATCCAGCTGGTGAAATATGCTTTTTGGCGGCAGATTCCAATCTACAGGGAAAAGGTGTCGGTACTTATTTGATAAAAGAGCTGGAACAAAGAGAAGCTGGTAAGCTACTATATTTGTTCACAGATAACAACTGTACCTATAATTTTTATGAACACCGCGGGTTTGAGCGAGTGGAAAGCCAGGATATCATGATGACGATTGGAAAGAAAGAGGTATCTCTGACCTGCTTTTTATTTAGTAAACAAATGGGATGTAGAAATGAGGTTGAATAAGATGTCTTTATTGGAAAAAAAGAAGTAAATACAGGAAGACAATTTGAATTTGATGTGGCAAAAACATTTGCAATCTTTTTTATGGTCATCGTTCATGTCTGTGACAATATGAGTGTTCTGGATAGCAATATCATGCCTCAAGGTATTCTGCATTTGATGATTACCTTTTTTGGAGCACCGATGGCTGCGCCAATGTTCATGTTTGCCATGGGTGTGGGAATGGTATATACAAAGCATGATTCTGCAAGGGAATTTGCCAGTCGTGGGATTAAGCTGATTCTGATGGGCTATGGGCTGAATTTTTTTAGAGAAACGTTGCTTATATTGTTTGTAAATGGATTGGGCGTGCAGACGGATTATCATAAATCATTAATTGATACCATCGGAACCATAGATATCTTGCAGTTTGCCGGAATGACATTTCTGTTGGTGGCACTGATGAAAAAGTTGTCCTTAAAGCCGTGGGGAATGTTGGGGGCAGCGTTTGTTCTGCAAGCAGTTGGAACACTCTTTATTGGTTCGTGTGATTCTGTTCCCCCGTTATTACAGTATATCTTGGGATTGCTGTTCTATACCAATCAGTACATCGCCTTTCCGGCAACACTGTGGTTAATCTATCCCATAGAGGGAATCTGTTTTGCATATCTTTTGCGGCGGGTTGGAGATAAAGGTAAATTTTATAGAAATGTGCTGTGGATTAGTAGTGTTGCATTAATTTGTGCTACCGTGGGCAGCATTGCTCTGGGGTATGATATTCGATACTTTTTTATTGGAGAGTCCTATTATCAGCAGAATTTAATCAGTTCGCTCTGGATTATGAGTATTGTAGGGATTTCTATAGCGGTGTACTATTATCTTTCCTGCTTGATAAATCGTTCCTGTTTTTTAAAAGGAAGATTGCAAAATATGATTAAATATGTATCATTAAATCTGAATACCATTTATATATTGCAATGGCTTCTTATCACATATACCATTGCGGTGAAAGAAGTTTTGGGAATGGACAGACTTGCGGTTGATTGGATTATACCAGTCGGAGTATTGATTTCGGTTGTCTGTATGCTTTTAACATGGGGCTTAAATCAAATGCATTTACGAATAACGTAACCACAGCATTTGAACAACGGATACAGTTTTTGGGTTGTGAATT
>JAVBLX010000211.1:0-59669 GCA_031553075.1 Acetivibrio sp. | reverse complement strand
TTTACCATGTCTCAGAGGACGCAATCTTGCAGGAGAGGTTCTCTGGGACTTTTTCTTTCTGCATAATAATGACATTATACAGAGCAAAGCCCAGACAATCAAGCAGAGCAGAATTTGGTCAATTTAAGTCGTCAATAACATTAATGCTCGTATCATATACCTCTTTTAATTATGACATATACATCAAAAAAAGCATCTTAATAATCAGATTATTTATATCAGAAATCCGACTATATGACCTCCGATACCTTTTTTTAAATCATGCTTACAACCAATATCAAAGTACTAAAAAAGGTAGCTGGAAGAAAAAAAACCATCCAGGAACATAACGGATCCCCAGATATTTATTGACTTGCTTTTCTTCGTACTGCTCTCGCCATTAGAGACATCACCAGACGTTCTACACCATTAATAATCATACTGCTTCCTATGATTACCGCCGAAAATACTCCTCCCATACCAATACTAAAATACACCAGAATCGCTGATATTATGGCGATACAGCCACTCACTTTGGCAACGTTAACCGGAAATGTTAACAGTGAGGCTCCATTAAATATGAGATACGCTGCAAATATCGCCAGCAGCATATTCCAGGAAATCCCATCAGGCTGTTTTAGCATGCGAGCGCCTTCTAAAATCATTAACAATACAATCACTGCTTCTGATATAGTAATGGTAAGTACATTGTCCTGACGTCTTCCTGCCCACAGATTCCTGAGATAGCTTTCGCCGTGGACGAACAAGTTTACCAGCATACAAAGTAAAATACAAAGATATGCCATCCAACGCAGGTTTCCAACAAAAAAACTGATTATGCCCAGCAGTATGGCAATGATACCTCCAATGATGGCAACTGTTCCATTGGGCTGTTTTGGGGTTCTTATTTTTGTCATTTATTTACCTTGTGCCGGCGAGGAATACTGAAATAGTAGCTCATCCCGAACTGCCGATTTCAGCTCTTCCACCGTCCAGGCATCCCCTTTCTTCCAAATCCGATTCGTCACCCTGGATTCAGAATAGACTTCCACTTTTCCAGAGCCTTTTACATTAAACACAGAACCGTTGATAAATTCCGCTTCTTCCGTACAAAGATAAGCGAGAAATGGTGCCGCATTCTCTGCCGGGCCATGATCCTCATGAACCACCTTCATTGTCTCCTGATCCCATACAGCATCCTTACCCAGCCTTTCTTCCAGGGAACGAACCGTTTTTTCAAACTCCACGATATGGCCTGGCGAAGCTGCCTCTGGACAATACACATTCACGGTAATATGGTCTTTTGCCACTTCCTGCGCCACCGCTTTTGATAATCCCACAACACCAGCATTTCCGGCAGAATAAGCACACAAATTAGCTATCCCAGTCCACGCACCGGAAGCACAGTTTAAGATTCTTCCAAATCCCTGTTTTTTCATTATAGGCACTGCAAAATGCATGGTATTATAGGCTCCCTTCATCTTTGCCAGGGTCATATAATCCCAGTCTTTTTCTTCCGTACTTTCTATCGTCCCCTGTCCCAGTCCTGCTGCATTGTTTACCAGAATATCCAGTCTTCCGTATGTTTCCATTGCGAATTCTATCATTCTTCTGGCAGTATCATGGTCAGCTACATCACCATAAAAAGGTTCTGCCTCGCCTCCTTCACTGCGAATCAACTGAGCAGTGGCCTCAGCATCCCCTTTCAGTGCCAGCATTTCTTGATAACGCTCCTTTGTCATATCTTTTTCGTTATAGCTACCTGCACTTACACATCCTGGCTTCCGATTATTCGTAATCACTTTTGCTCCTTCTCTAGCTAAAACAAGTGCGATTCCACGACCTACTCCCTGTCCTGAGCCAGTAACAATCGCTACTTTACCTTTCAAATTCATATAAAAACCCCTTTCCATTGATAATAAGTTTAACTATAATTGATTATTGAGTTTCCGTTTACTATTGTCCTATATATTCATGAACCCCATATCTAAGAAGCTCTTTCCTTCCATCCGGCAGCACCATTTCTGCTTCACAATTTCCTGGCACTTCAAAATAATAATGAATGCCGTCTTCCTGATACTTCCAATTACTTTGAATTTTTCCAAATGGTGACAGATAGGATGCATTTGCAAAAATAAGCTCTCGATATGGCTTGGGCGCAATTATAATCTTCCCGTCTCTCACCTGGATTCCACCAACCGTATCCAGCAACCAGCCTGCAATCGCACCATATGAGTAATGATTAAAGGATGCCTGCACTCCACCGGTCGGTATGTAACTATCCCAGTTCTCCGGTATGGTAGTTGCTCCTTTTTTTACTGAATACAGCCAGCCAGGACATTCCTCATTTAATAACAATCGATATGCACTATCAATGTATCCATAGATGGAAAGTGTTCGGCAAAGCTCATGGGTTGTTAAAAATCCGGTGTTTAAAGTATACTTGTTTTTAATTACCAATTGATTCAAATCATCTGCTGCCTGCCTTTTCTCTTCCTCATTAAGCAAGTTCAAGATGATTGGTCGAATATAGCGGCACATCCGCTCTGAGGCAATTTTTCCATCTGGAACAAAAGCATAACAATATGCTCGCCTGGCATTTTCTGCTACCTCAGCATAATATGCCTGGTCATCAGCCCGTCCTATCCGTCCAGCCTGTTGACTGAGGATTTGACACGCATAAGATAAATAAGCGGTTGCTACCTCTGGTTCACCCTCTGCTCCAACCCGTTCAATTTCTGCCATAAAATCAAATCCCGGTTCTGCCCATTCGCCCCAATGGATTCCGGTATCAACCAAGTATTGATGATAAGGATTCCTCTGATTTGCAGGACGTGTTTCATCGGCTGCCCGCTTAATTAAAAAATCCACCCATTTTTTTATCTGGGGATAATAAGTTTCAAACATTCGATAATCATCATATCGTGCGCCAACCTGCATGGGGATTACTTCAAAAGAATCACACCAACCAGCCGCACCATCCCACCAACCTTTTTCCTTCCCGGGATCCGCCACTATTTGACGGACACAGCCATCCTCCCACTGACCAGCTACCTGATTAGCAATAAATTTCTGCATCATCGGATAACTATCCATCATATAAAGCATGGTATATACATAAGCCTGTAAATCCCCGGTAAAACCACTTTTTTCTCTGGTTGGGCAATCCGTAGGAATATCCAACAGGTTTCCTTTTAAACTCCACATTGCATTGGCAAACAACTGGCTTACCAGAGGATTTCCACAAGTAAAGGCAGCTGTCTCTTCCAAATCTGTATAAACTGCATAGGCAGTAAAATCCTCCGGATGGATCACTGACATTCCTTCGACCTTTACATAACGAAATCCCATAAAAGTATTCGTTGGTTTATAACTGTTTTTCCCTTCCTTACAGGTATAAATAATTTGTTGCTCAAAATGATATCGTATGCTTTGAAAATTCTCTGTGCAAAAGTTTCCTTCATCATCTAAAGTCTCCCCATGAGTAAAGGTATATGTATCTCCCTCTTTTCCTTCTATGCAAAACCCCATATATCCGGCAATATTCTGTCCAAAGTCCAGTACTTTCTCATTTTTTGGTGTCGTAAGAAGTTCTGGTTTAAAGGTCTCATGCTCAATTGGTGGTGGACAGTTGGAGCAGCATAAGTTTTTATATCCAAATGCTTCCACTTTAACACCATGCCAACTTACGTCTGACGTCATCAAATACGCTTCCAACCGAGCATCGTACACTTCTCCATGCATATTATCCGTAAATCGAATAGGACCTTCTTGGGTTGCCTGCCAGCTGTCGTCTGTCATACATACGATTTTTCCATCAACTTCCAACTGAAGTAGCAATGCCACATCTGTACCAAATCCATCCTGAATTCCATCATAGGTAACCGTTCCTCGCCACCAGCCATTTCCTAAAACGACAATCAGCTCATTGTTACCTGTTTCTAAATAACCGGAAACATCATAAGTCTGATATTGTAACATAGTTTCATATTGGGAAGTTCCCGGCGCCATAACAAAACCATCCACATGCTTTCCATTGATATACACATTATAAATCCCATGACAGGTCACATAGAGCCTGGCAGCCGATACCTGGTTTACACGAAAGGATTTTTTCAAATAGCTTGCCGGACGCAGTTTCTGCGAAACTGCAGCCGCAGAATTCACCATATATTCCAACTCCGTATTAATCCATAAAGCCTTCCACTCATTTTTCTTTAGTCCCATTTCAAACCAGGTTTGCTCCGTCGTAGATGAGTCACCCGCAAACAGCTCTATCACTACCTGGACGCGCTCTCTGCTTTGAAAAGATACTGCCAGCTCACAGTTCATTTGAGAACATTTAACAATACCACTATCAAATACGTTTCCTGCGCTCCCCCTTGCCCAAACCCGATAGGCTGTTTGTTTGTGCTTCCCCAACACATTCCAGGTAACAATTGGCTTTTCACACTCAATCCCCAACGGCTGTTTCATATGTTCTATTTGAATTCGCTCTGCTTTTATCATAATTATTTTATCCTTTTAATTTACTGGCAAAATTTTAACACTCTAAATAATCATGCACCCTTATAATGTTCCTTGCATATTTGTTTTTAGATTTCTACAAAACAGAGACGCTACCAATTATGTAACATCTCTGTTTGCTTTGTGGGATAATTATTCATTTAAGTAATAAGAAAGCTGGATTTCCTCTCCATTTTTCTTCCAATTTACCGCCAACATCCCTTTCGGTGTGATAACCTCACCTTCTGCCCATGTGAAATGACCGGCTACTGGCTTCACTTCAAATTCTGCAAACCCTGGCTTGGTAGGGCGTACCCCCAGTATAACTGACGGTAGCTCATAGAGAGCTAAGGCCCCCCATGCATGGCAGTCGCTTCGCTGTCCTACCGGATCCTCTACACAAGTTGTCAGGTTATTTTTCAACATGTCACGCCATAAATCCCATAGCTCATTAGTGTATTCATATAGTCCGCATTTTTCCAATGCTCGGTAAAGATAGAATGCCATCGCAAAAGAGCATTGAGCATAGTCCTGCTTATTTTCAAGAGTCTTTATCAAGTTTGCTTGCCCCTGCTCCAAATCAATCGTATCCGTCAGAATCGCAAATACCTGACAATGCTGACTATACTCTTCAATACCTGGTCCATCCTGAAGCATTCCATTTTGCCCCATACAATGAGTCCGAATGGCGTTTTTCACCTGCTCTGCTCGGCTTTCGTACTCCTTCGCTATTCCTTCTCTACCAACATAATGAGCCAGTTTAGCCCCATGTTCCAGACCCATGATATACAATAGACTTTCCATCGTAATTGAACCACGGGTTGTCGCACTGGGAACTCCATTGGTACTATCCCACTGTGCCGTCCAGTCTATAAAAGACCAATAAGCATGCCTGAAAATTGCATCACCAATCTTGTCAACAATCCCTTTTTCCGACAAATTATTATTGAAAAATTCTAAGATGCCATCAACGGTTGGCAAGTAAGAACGAATTAAATCCTTGTCACCAAAATACATCATGTGATCATACAACATCATAATATAATAAATGGAAAAGGCGGGAATCACATTCGCACCATAGCTTGGATAGCTGCAGTTGGTCATTCCGTCGTAACGCTGTGAACGTCTAAAATCATCAAAGCACTTACGTGCCAGTCGGTCATCCGCTGCTGTCATGTAGGTATAAAGAATCTGAGACCTGGTATCCATGGCATATTGAAGCTGTTCATAAAACGGACAATCTTCATAGGTTTCATGCATGCATCGTCTTAAGCTTCTTTCACTGATATCCCAGATTCCTGCCATGGTGTCATCGGACGTCTTTACCCAGGTTTTTACTTCCAGAGGATAGCCTGTTTCCTGATAGTCAAATGTCTCTATATGTAGTGGTTCTGCCGCAGTTTGAATTTCAAGCTGGATAAAACGGAAGGTACGAAACCAGAAAGGCTCGTAAACTTCTGGTCGCTCTTTTACTCCCAAACCTGTTACCTGATAGGTATCGGTAAATCCATCCAATACTCCGTTTATACAATCTAACCGGTCTGCTTTCTTAGGTAAGGCAAACATATGAGCATCTGGTTCTTTCGGCTGAACGTACCCCTCCGATTGCAGAATCTTAACAGTCGTTCCAGCACCACCGCTTACTGATAATCTTAAAAATCCCGTCATTAATTCGCCTGCGTTGATTTCAACTACTTCCTTCCGATTAGGCTGAATCACAAGGGGTTTTCTGTCTTTCAGCATCTCATTCCACTCAGCTTCAGATGCCTCGGACTGTCTTTTTACAAAGATTCCTTCAAAGGTTCTGGGTACTTTGGTCATATAGGGAATCGTTCTGGCATGGATATTGCCTGGGCTGACTGCTTTGCTTCCAACGGCAAAGCCTAAATCAACTGCTTTTTGCCATTTTCCATCATCATAATCTGTTCTCATCCAACCAAAGGTATTCGAATTGCCAGCTGCTTCCTCCAGAATGTAAAGGGGTGCAAACCCCATTGCTTCCTGAACCAGTTTTACATTTGACTCTCGTGTGCAGCGCCAGTCCTCATCCGCTGATAAGCTTACTTCCTCACCCTGTCCATTCCCACATTCTCCGACCATGTAAAGTCCCGGTGTCTGTGTTCTAAATATTCCATGGTTACCTTTGGAATTCTCCAGGGGATAGCGCAAAACTATGACCGACAATATATTTATTCCAGCAACAAGGTATGGTGCAAGATTGACCGTATCATAATACCAGATTTGATTATCGCCCTTACTTGGTCCAATCTCCACCAGTTGTTGGTTTACATATAATTTGTACCGGGAATCAGCCGAAATCCGTACCTCTGCTTTTTCTGGCACTTGTCGAAGTTCGATTTTTTTACGGAAATAAACAATTCTGGGTTCTTCTTTATCCTCTGCACTCCAATCTGGAAGCCAAATCCAATTTGATTTACAATTATACATACTATCTACCTCCACCTTCCAATGTCTTTATTTTATCCATTTTATATGCATTTCCGTGCCAGCACAGCCATCCCCTCTTTTCCCGGCAAATCAACCTGAATCTTCCCGTTGACACCGAATAATACTTTCGTTCTGGTCATTTCCCATGCATCAATCACTTCCACATCATAGCTTCCTTCCTCCGGGAGGGCAAGCTCACCAATGGCAGTACATTGATTTTCCAAGTAAAGTAAATAAACTTCATCCCCTACATGACCTATAAACTTTTTAAAGCTGCGGAATACTTCGGTGGCTTGCTCCCAGTTAAGTCGAAGAATGGAACGAACAAATGCATTCCCTTCCATTCCCGGAATCCCGTGCTTCTTAATCGCCTCAAACTCTTCGCTGCTCTTGATTAAAAACATTCCATTCATAAATTCAATGGGACCTGGCAGAGAGTCCACTATGCCTTTTAAAAATTCAATCCGTTTAGGACTTTCTCCTTTCAAAATACCACCACGAGCCCACCAAAGAACCTGATCCTCGTTCATGAAAACCTCTCCATGGGTACAATATCCACCTTGAACCACTATCTTCCAAAAACGGTTTACCATTTCAAAAGCAGATATATTTCCCCATTCGTAGATTAGATTTCCTTCATAGCGACACTCATCGACCATACAAGGTTTCTGGTATATTTTAATATCATTACTAATGGCATCTACATTCTTAATCTGATGGCAGATATGAGTAGTGTCCTCATTACGGAAATCCCATGCTCGAAAACACTGATGATTGCTCAGAAGATGACCATATTCATCCGCTTCATGAATGTAATGGGCAAATTTGCTCCAATCTTCGTCCTGATAATAATCCATTAAATCATATTCATTGGCCAGACTCCACCATACATTGGGAAAGGATGAAAGACGTCTTATGGCATAGTCCAAATAGGTCAGGGCATCCTCCATCGGCAACTTAGCAAAGCCCCAACGGTCATATGGGTGGAACAAAATCAAATCACTCTGGATACCCAGCTCATCCAACTGCTGGATCCGCCGTTCCAGCTCATCCCAATATTCAAAGCAGGGCTTATGGGTATTCCACTGCTGTTCCCCAGCCTTCTCAAAGGCAAAATAGTCAGGTTCATTTTTGCAAAAATCATAGTCCTTGGGGAAGACACACATACGCACTTTATTAAAAGGAGCTGTTTTCAATGTTTCTATAGTTTGGTCAATTAAGGACTGCTCCTGATGTACTAAAGCATATATGGTGGTTCCAAAAGGGTAAAACCAGGTACCGTCTTCATACCGAAAATGAGTTCCATCTGCCTGTACCATGCCATGTCCTGATTTGCCTGCTGGTTCGCAAACCACATCTCCTTCTGCGGATACCACGCCGGTTATTTTATAATGATAGTTTCCAGCATGTTTGGGATAAAAGCGAACCTTGTAGACTCCGTTTCCAGCGTAAAACCCCTTTACCTCTGTTATACTTCCATTTAATGTAAACTCTGCTGTTAATGCTACCTCTACAAAGGAATCCTTCGGTTCCTCTCCTTGCAGGATAAGCTCATATGTTTCATATTGTCTCATGTCATATTTCTCCTTCTTTTTTCTAATTAATACTGCCTTCCGTTACCTTCTAACTTTGTGGCATAATACGATATAATTATATTATGCCACAAAAACTCCTTGGAAAAATCCAGTAAATCCGATAGGTCATACAACAAATCCGACATTTATAACATGACCTAAGCGTTCATTGCAGCCAGCATGCTGTTTAGTTGATCCATGGAAATGCCGCCCTTCCCGCCGCTTTGCATGAGACTCATTGGCACAAGGGAACGCACCTTTATACTGGATAAAACAGCATCTGCGTCCATGCCAAGGGCCGTTCCGCCACTTGTACTGTTTCCCATCATTCCCATCAGTTGTGCTGCGGCTGGTTCGTCCTTAATGTCAAACAAGGTGGAATCCAGGGTATAATTTTTCTTAACTGGTGTAGTGGAATTAACCTGCAAGGTCGCCGAAAGAACAATATCGGCAGAGGATTTTCCAATCATAATTTCAAACGCTCCACTTTCCACCCGCCAGTCGTTTATGTCTGCATCGTAAAAAGCAAATGCTCGTTTATCAAGGCTGAAGGTAACCGCTTTCTCTTCCCCCGCTTCTAAATCTACCTTTTCAAACCCTTTCAATTCTTTAACCGGTCTGATCACACTGCTTTCGACATCGCGAACGTAAAGCTGAACAATCTCTTTTCCTGCTACCTTACCGATATTCTTGACTTTTATGTTGACTGTCACGCTATCATTATCAAGCATTTCAGTCTTGTCGAGGTGAATATCCGAGTATGCAAATTCGGTGTATGACAAACCATAACCGAAAGGAAATAACGGCTGGACACCCGCTTTATCGTAATAGCGATAACCAACAAACAGTCCCTCACGATATTCCACTTTTGTTTTTTCACCTGGAAAATTAATAAAACAAGGCGTATCACTTAACTTCATTGGAAACGTTTCTGCAAGCTTACCGCTTGGGTTAACAACTCCAAATAAAATATCTGCAATCGCTCCACCTGCTCCCTGACCACCGAGATAGGCTTCCAAAACACCACTTACTCGATCAAGCCATGGCATTTCTACGGCAGAACCGTTCATCAACACCACGACAACATCCTTTTGCAGAGCTGCAACCGATTCAATCAATGCATTTTGCTCTTCCGGCAGCTTAAGATGGGTTCGATCCTTACCTTCTGCATCCATGCTGTCAGGCAAGCCCACGAAAACAACGCATACATCGGCATCTTTTGCGGCTTCTGCATCCTCGCTATAGACAATTTCTGCCTCTAATGCGTGTTTCTTTATTTCATCAAGGGGAATATCCACTTGAGTCGTATTAATTCTGGAACTGCCTGCCCCCTGGAAACGATGGTTTTTGGCAAACTCGCCAATAATAGCGATTTTTCCCGTTTTGCCAATTGGCAGTACTCCATTTTCATTTTTCAGCAGTACCATGCTCTCACCGGCTGCTTTGCGGGCTAGTTGGTGGTGGGCAGCTTTGTCATAGGTTGCACCTTCCTTTTTGGCATCCGTCGTTTTAAAAATAACATTTAGAATTCGACCTGTAGATTCATTTAAAGCATCTACCGATAAATTACCACTTTCTACGGCATCCACAATTGCTCTTACTCCTTCGCCAGCACTTGTTGGCATTTCCAAATCCAGTCCTGCCAAAAGTCCAAGCTCACGCTCACAGGTCGCAAACCAATCTGACACCACAAGCCCCTCAAATCCCCATTCATCTTTCAAAATGTCATTTAACAGCTTCTTATTTTTAGAACAATACTCGCCATTAATCTGGTTATACGCAGCCATGACTGTCCATGGCTGTGCTTCTTTTACCGCACTCTCAAAACCAGCAAGATAGATTTCCCGTAGTGTCCGTTCATCAACAATGGCATTAATATTGAACCTGCGTGTTTCCTGGTTGTTGACGGCAAAATGTTTCAGAGAAGTGCCAATTCCCTGACTCTGTACACCATTAATATGTGCCGCCGCAATCTGACCGGTCAGGTATGGGTCTTCTGAGTAGTACTCGAAATTGCGTCCGCAAAGGGGAGAACGTTTGATGTTTGCACCAGGTCCTAAGACAACTTGCACGTCCTCAGCAAGGGCTTCCTCGCCAATTGCCATGCCGACTTCACCAACAAGTTCCTTGTTCCAAGAACAGGCAAACCCAGCTGCAGTTGGGAAGCAGGTTGTTTTCTCGCTTTCGTTTAACCCTAGATGATCTGCCACACCGCTTTGCTTTCGTACTCCGTGAGGTCCATCAGTAAGGTTCATCGCTGGTATGTCGTGTTCCGGTAGGGCAGTGGTATTCCAAAAGCCCTCCCCACAACAAAGGCTGGCTTTTTCTTCAAGTGTCAATCTTTCTATTAATTCATTAATATTAAACATACGATTTTCCTTTCCATATTTTAGTGCAGTGTTCATACTCCATTGTTTCAATGGCATAAATACCAATCATCAAGGATATGGGAACAACGCCAATTATGCCGCATTTTAATTCATTATAAATGACTCTCCCCTAATTCGTTTTGAATGCTCTTTTCCAGCTTTTCTTTATTCAAATTCTTCAATTTTCCACTCATCCTGCCAGTCCAGATAAGCCATTTCTCCATCAAAACGAAACGGGAGCCACACATAATCCGCAATCGAAGTATTACGTTTGCTGTCACTGCCAAATTTCTTCCACTCTTCTTTCATTTCTTTTCCTTCTCCTGCAAAAAGAGCTTCAAACATCTGGCTGTACTCTTCATATTTCAAATCCATTTCATCAGGCACCCAGCGGTCTGCCATGGCAATATATAAATCTTTCTTTCCCTCAACTTTAAAAACTGAGGTAATCTGAGAATGAAATGAGGTATTGCTGTCGTCGTCAGGATGAGGATTTCCAAGCACTGTAAATGGTCCATGCCAAGTGTCGGCAATTGCCACCTCCGATGGATTTGGCAGATATCCTGTTGTACCAGAGGTAACCAGATAATGCTTTCCTTCTCTGGTAAAATGGGCGGTTGCCTCTCTTACATATGGAGGTGCAGTATGCGGAAAATGGGTACTGTAATATCCCGTCACATCGGTATAATCTGGTGTCAAATCGGCACAGATTGTTTCGCTGTGAACACGTTCGAAGTAGTAATAGGCCTTTCCATCGGGAGCTACTACCAGATCAAAATCTCCGGCGCTCATATTCAGTGGCTTCAGACCTTCCCTCATGATTTCATAAGGGCCTAAAATGTCATCTGCGGTCAGAACCGTTTCTGTCTGACTGCCATCTCGATTCATAATCTTTAACCAGCAGACAAACTTCTTGGTCGTCTGGTTATAAATGATGTGAGGACGATCCATCATGGTTGCGGGATGCAGACTTGATCCAGGACTTTCGGGTTCCGGTGAAATAATCAGCCCTTTATCCTCCCAATTATATAAATCGGTAGAGGCATAGCACCGTACTCCCCAATGCCAGATGTCACTTTCACCTGTCGTTTTCTCTTTATTTTCACCATACCAATAATAAACTCCATCCAGGAACATCACGGAACCTCCATGTGCCTGAATGCGATTGCCATTTGTATCCAGCCATACCTGGCCAGGTCGTATTGAATTGTACATATTTTTTTCTCACTTCCCGTCATGCCGCCACAAGCGGCACAAACAATTCATGAAGAATGCGTCTTTTTGCATTCTTCGAGTGTAAAATTTAGAAATTCTTAGGCGGTGTAGCGCCTTAGAATTTCGAGACATCGAACTGTGATGTCTTTCACACTTTCAGTGTAATCAAAACTGCTAAGTAAAATTTGTTAGCTTAACAAACAATGATTCTTACCCGATCCAGATTCTTAATCTGGGTCAATGCTTCTTCTCTTTTCCCATGACGATTCGATAAAATTCGTGTTGTAGCAAAGTAAGTACCAGGCTTGTCATAACTTGCTGTGCATACAGCCTTCGCTCCGTGGATAGTACCTCTCACATATGGAGTAAACTCACAGGTGACTGGAAACATCGTTTCACTGGTGCACTCCTCCAGTTCCCGATCACTCATCACGATCTCCGTCACTTCACCGGCGCCTTCCGGAACCTTTACATCAATATGGAAGGTCACCTGCTCTCCCACCTTAACCTGGGCGCATTTCTCTCCATTAGCAGTCATTATCACATCCGCCTGCATACCACGTCTTTTTGTAGTATCCGAATTCAGATATATCTGTCCATCTTCGCGAAGTTCATATTCAGTAGAAGGCAACGGCTCCACGCCTTTTTCCACCCAGTTGGCAAGATCAATAATGGACTGACGCTGAACGCCCATATAATCCACCACCATATAATTCACTCTGGCATCCGTATCTCCGTGCATTACCCGTTGTGTATAATATAAGCGGAAGTCGTTTTCTGACCCTTTTGACTGAACTACCTGATGTCGATACCAGTCCGCGCACCATGGACAAGTGAACTCATCCATCAATGCCTGAGTCAGGATGACTTTGCACTGAATATTTCCATCCTGAACGGTTCCGGTTCCGGTAAATGCATATCCCATAACATTTTCTCGCTGTGGCAATGCTGGTGTTCCATCTTCTTTGCGGAATTGGTCCCATGCGTGAAAACTCAAATCGTTTGGACATTGATGCCGGTAATAAGACTGAATAGCGATATAATCGGAATTGTCTAAATAGACCTTATCCCCCGGTTCCAGACTAGATAGTACACCTGGTAAATCATCCATTCCAAAACACATTCCAATGGTAAGATAACCACCCTTTTCTCCGGGTTTTCGCACCATTTTATCAAGTAGCAGCTGCTTTCCCATTGCGGCTCCGCTCTGAGGAATGATATTTACACCGTGAAGATACAAATCTTCCCCTCCCGGCAGCTCTTCAAGCTCAATCCACGCGCCATTTCCAGCGGTCAATTGTTTTTTCCAGGCATCATCCACACCGTTTAAACCTTCTGCAGGGTTGTTATCCGCTTCCTGACTTGGCAGCTTAACTGACTTCACAATTCCGGTAAATTGCAGACGGTCACGTACTGCTGTACTTGCAGAATCTGCTCCCATATATCCATCCTTCGTCCAGAAATCTTCAAAATAAGACGGATCTGCCATCTTCACTCCTGGAGCAAGTACGGGAAGAGAACCATCGTCAATTTCCCCTTTCGCTTCCAGATACCAGGCAATTGGTGGAAATCCCATTTTGGTTAATTCCGTTAGCATCTCTGCTTCCTCCGGTTTTAATGCTTCGTAAGGATTTCCACTGCCGCCAGCATCTAATGCATCCACTATTTTATCAAAGCAGTTGCGCAGTACCCGCTGTCCTTGGGCATGCATGGTAATGGTATTGGGAAGTGACACAGGAGACCCAATTACATAAGGCGCTGCTCCGTCCCAAACTTGCGTATTCTCAATACAGGCAAGGGTTTTGTATCCACCACCGCTGCCACCATATACATAGCCATAAGCCCTTCCCCGGTGATAGATTTCTTTTGCCTTCACGCGAGAATACTCGGCAACTGCTGCGGAAGATTTCCAGGTTAATGTTGCATCCGACATTGGTCCAAAGGATGCGGCCGAGCCCATATTGCTTTCCACAAAATATGCACCGCAAGAAAGAGCGAAGGCAATTCGGTCATTTTCACCAGTTCTTCCAATGGAAGCAATTTCTTCCTCCGGTCCAGGGAATGGCGACAGGTATTGGTGAAATCTCCCCTCATATTTTTCTTCTTCTGGAAAGAAAAAAGAAAACTTTACATTTGTTCCTTGAAATCCTCCATGCATATACCGATATGGCATGGTTGTTCCATCAGCAAGAGTCCTCTCTCTCTTCTCATCAATATCAATAAATGGTTGCTGGAAAGCTGCGTCCGTTTTTGGATCATACATTGTTGTTCCCATACTATCTTTCTCCTTTTTTTCTGTTTTTCTTGTTCTATTTTCCTAAATAATCAAATTTAGCTTTCTTAAACTCCTTAAACTGTTATCATAACAAAAGCCTTACAGCCACCACAGACTGCAAGGCTTCTATCAATCCTTACTTGAGTATTCGTTCAAATAATCTTTTCAATCATTCTTGCTTGAACAATCAACTTATCGAAAAATATTATTCGGTTACAATTGCCAATGTTGTATCGATATCTCCCAAATTGGTTCCGGCCTGAACATACTGAATCGTTACCTGACCAAGCTCTGGATTTAGTGCCGAAACAATTTCACCGGCGGTGTCAAACTGGAAGGTAATGGTGAATCCATCCGCACCCATAGTATAGGTTCCGGCGTCCATCGGCATATCCTGACCAAATGCTGCAGCAGTCACCGTACAGGTTCCATCATCGAAAAGGAGACAAATGATATCTGCATTCACACCCTCTTCCTGACCAGGAATTGGTGCTACGCCTGCCATGGTCTGGAATACCTTTGGTCCAGCTTCCGAAACATTGCTCATAATAACAGAATCGCCCTCGGCTGGTGCATAAGATGCTGTTAATTTATCGGATGATACGGTCAGAACAGCCGCCATATCAGAATCTGAATTTGGTGTCAGCGTATATTCATATCCAGAACCAGTTTCAGCCATTGTCCAAGTACCTTCTACCATCATATTTACTAAGTCCATATAAGTACCATTATGATATAAGGTCAAAGTAGCCGTTGCGGAGTCCGTTCCAATGAAGTCAAGATATGCCATACCAACTTCACCCTGATATAATTCATTATACTTTGAAGCTTCTCCATCGGTATCATGTGTATAGTAGTTTGGACCACCGCCCACGCCAGTGATTACGTCCATATCGTTGTATAAAATATCGCCATCAAAGCCACAACTGTCAATTACATTACCATCCCAATCGTAGAAAGTAATTGTATAAGGTGCTGTTCCGGCAGGAACCTCTGCGCCTTCTACCTGAGAAGAATCACGGTCTGGGAAGCACGCATAATCAAAAGGCTTCTCCTCAACGGTATATGTACCGGTAAAATTAATCTGATTTAAAGCAAAGCCAGCATAGAACACACTGCCAATGACTGGTGCTTCTTTATAAAAATGAAAATAGTAACCAAAATCACCAAGACCCTCAACTGGGTATGAATAAGTGTAATAACCCTGGGTAATCATTTCAAGTGGGTCATCTGATAATACTTCTTGAGCTGGTTCTTCGGTAACTTCATCAGCTACCTCCTCTGTGTTGACAACAGGGTCGGCTGTTGCATTTGTCTCTTCTTCTGCCTTTTTGCTGCCACAACCAGCCAGCAAAGATAATGTTAATACAGAACACATAAGTAAAGCGGAAAGTTTCTTGATTTTCATAAATTATCCTCCTAAAAATGAAAGTCATACCCTTTATTAGGTATGACTTCATTATGTCATATTCACTTTATAAAAAATCCAACAAATCCGACGCAAAATCCCATAAATCCGACCATAATTTATTTTTGCTGACTCAGCCACTCATCCAACTGCTCCTGTTTATCCGCAATAATCTCATCAATTCCTGCTGCCTCAAGTTCCCGCAGGAATTTGGGATAATACACCTCCAAATCCACCGAACCACTCTCCAGCACCGGATAATATCGTTCCAGTACCTTCTGCACAGCGCTAATCTGTTTGCTAACCCGTTCCGTTGTGTAAATAATGCCCCGGATTCCATTGAAATTTTCTAATGCTTCCTGAGAATATTCCTGTTCGGCAAGTTTTTGTTCATAAGTGCTTTTGGTATATATTTTTCGCATATCACCATACATTCCCAGGGGATTCAAATATCCGGCATTGCTGGCATTTACCTCTTCTGGGAAAGCAATCACGCCATGCTCTTCATCGGTCAGGATATAGTGCTTTCCTTCAATTCCCCAGACAATTAAATTACTGATACGAGTATCAGCAAACATCTTATTCAAAAAGCGCATCGCCGCCCGAGGGTTTTTGCAGGTAACCGGGATAGTCCAAAATCCGGATTTTGCATACTGAACACCACTGGTGACTGGTGTCGTTCGCATACACACCACCTTCTCACCAAAGTAACTCGCCATGCTTGCTGCCAAGCCAGGTTGACTGGCCAGAGGATAAGACATTACGATCCCACCTTCCACCAACTCGACAATGTTGGCACTGGCAATTGCTGCATCCGGGTAGATATATCCGGCTTGATACCATTCGCGCATATGCTCTAAAAAGTCATAATATGTCTTCGTAGCAAACGCATTTTGCACCTGCCATTCGCCTTCCTCAAGCACGCCTGTCATCATATCACCGCCAAAGCTTTCAAGGCTTCTATTGTAATACGCCATGGTTGAGTACGTGTTTCCCGATGTCAGCTGCCCCAACGGGTATTTTTCCGGATATATTTCCTTCCATTTCTGAAAATAAACGGACAATTCGTCCAGACTATAGGTATGCTTCGCATCAAAAGTTAAGCCGGCTTCTTCAAAATAACGCTCCGGTATCCAGATACCTCCACCGCCGCCGCTATCGGCGACATTGGCCACCCCATAGGCTTTGCCATCGATAATCGAGCCTTCGGTCAACTGATAGCCTTCCTTACCCATAATTTTTCGAATGTCGGTACCTTCTTCAATCAGTAGCTCATCCAGGGGCAACAGCATTCTTTTGCTGGTATAGTTGGTAATATCCTGATAGTTGAGGATCATCAAATCCACGGTCTCCTGGTTGCTGATCCAAAGAGAATACTGAGAAAAAGCATCTACTGCATCAATCAGCTTAAATTCAACCTCAACCCCAATTTCTGGGATAGTGATGGCATTCACAGCCGCCTGAATCTCTGCTACATCCTCTATTCTTGAGGAATCCATCGTCTGAAGTGTCATAACAACATGTTCCACCTCTGGATTTACGACAGTTGGCTTTTTCTCTGATGTATTTTTAGATGTATCGCAAGAAGTCATCAACGCGACTGTCAGTATCATCAGCATCGCCATGAAGTATTTATTTTTCAAAATTTTCATTGTGGGCTCCCATCTGTGTGCTACTGCACACATTTAATCAGGGTGAGGTTGAAATGTATTTCTTCTAACCTCATGCTCCCGTCCGTGTGCTATTACACCTTTTTTTGTGACTGATATTCCCTGGGTGTCATGCCATAATATCTCTTAAATTGCTCTGTGAAGTAAGAATAATTATTAAACCCGACACAATCGGAAACCATCGTTACCGTCATTTGCTTATCCAGCAACAACTCCCCAGCCAGCATCATCCGCTTTTGCAGAATATAGTCCGTAACTGTCTGTTGAAACCGCTTTTTAAAGGATCTGGTCAAGTGATCCGGACTGATATAGGCCATATTGGCCAGTGTTTTCACGCTTAAATCTTCGTCCAGGTGTTGGTCAATGTAGCTGGTAATCTTGTCCACCACATCAACGTTATCTTCTTTCTTCCCTTTGGTCAGATTATCAATATAGATTTTGCCATAACCTTCCAGCATGGATTGCCGGTTCTTGCTGGCAAAGGTTTCCGCTGCTTTTCGTAAAGACTCCGTCAAAAAATCGTATTTAGGTGGTTTTAAAATATAATCAAGGCACTTAAGCTTAATCGCCTGTCTGGCAAAATCAAACTCATCATGACAGCTTAAAATCATACATTCTGTCTCCGGGTAATGCTCATTAATCCAGGCAATCAGCTCCAAACCGTTTTGGTCCTGCATTTCGATATCACAAAGAACTACCTCAGCCGGTTTCTTTTCCATAATTTCCACAGCCTGGGCATAGCTATTGGCCTGCATGATTTCCTCAAAATCCAGCATATCCCAATTTACACCATTCATAATCGCTTGAATCGCAATCATTTCATCATCTACAATCAGCAGTTTCATCGTAGCATCCACCCTTCCTGTTATCTTTTCAAAACCATTTTAAATTTATTACTTTTTCCATTCTATTTTTCACATCTTGTACTACACATTTTCTTGGAATGGCAACTCCAACCATACCTGTGTTCCTTCTCCCAATGCACTGATAATATTAATCGAAGCACTTTCTCCATAGAATACCTCAATCCGCCTGCGACAATTCCAGATACCGATGTGTTTCTGACCAGCCTGGTCTTCATACACTTCGCCCTGTTGAATGGAGGCAAGAACCTCTTCCCGGATACCTTTACCCGTGTCACAAATGGATATCAACAGCTTATCCCCTTCCTTACGGATATTGATTAATACTTCGATAACCTGACCTGGCACTAAAGCGTATTTCATTGCATTTTCCACAAAATTCTCAATCAATAATGGCGGGATCAAGGCATTCTCAGTCCCCTCCTGCATGGAGTACACACTGGTAAAAGCACCGGGGAAGCGAATTTTTTGAATCCCAATATAGCTTTCCACAAAATCCATTTCCTTTTTCAAAGTCACAAACTGATCATTTTCTTTTAATACATATCGGAAATACTCCATCAGATACATGGAAAATTTCTGGATACATTCATAATCTTTGACTTGCGCCAAGCTGTATATCATATTAAAGGAATTTAGGAGCATATGGGGATTCACTTGCAAACGAAGGTTATCCAGCTGAGCCTGATACATAATAATGTCCTTTTCATGAGAAAGCTTGATTTCCTCTGCCATGTGATTAAATTCTTTGTAAATATAAATAAAGTCCGCAGTTTCTCCATCACTCCAATTTTCAATCCGGTATTCCAGATTATCCTGCTTTAGCTGCTCCATTCCTTCCCACAGTCGTTTTAACGGCTGCATTACGCGGCGCTGCAAAAGCCCCCACAGTGCAAAAATCATCAGAAAGAAAAGCAACGCTACAATCAACAAGCCCCAGTACCAGATTGGGATAGAACCCAGAAAACTTCCCTGGGCAAGTTTCAACGCCACAGTACAGCCCAACCGCTCAGATTGCCACTTAATGGACTGCTTCTGCCACTCGCCGTCTGTATCATCTCCATTTTCCGCTTCCTTTGCCAACCTTCCCCCTTCCAATCTCAACAGGTCCGTTCCATCGGTGAAATAAACCTGTCGGTCATGGGCATCCTCTGTACTTTGTACATTGCCCTGCGCCACCTCTAAAGCCGGCGAAAGTTCATTACTTAAATCTACCAGAAAGCCCATTTTATAATTGGTATATTCATAATATTTTAAATAAAAGTAGTTATCATCAAGCTGGCCAATATGCCACCTGGAATTGGTTCCTTGGGGAATTTCCTGCACTAATTCCGTTTTCATTTCCTCCACCTGGGCAACTGGGTAGGTGCGGCCACTATATTTTACCAACACCCGGTCCGCAGAACAGTCATAGAGATAAAGGATGCCATTAACCTCTGAATCAGTAAAAATATCGCCCAGCTCATTCACCATTTCATAACTGACCATATTATCGCCGCCGTCTAAAAGCATCAATTCTGCCTGATAATCCAGAATAAACTTATCCAGCTTCTCATCAACCTTTATAAGACTGCTTTCAAAATATCCCATCGACACATTAAGCTGTCCCTGATAGACATCCATAACCTGTTCGGAGGTCTTCCAGATGACCAGACCAGATACTGCAATTGCCATAATATTTAAAGGAAGAAAGGTCAGACAGACCACAAGTAATAAACGAACTGCCAGTATTCTCCACATATATTTTACTTTCTTCATATGGTTCCCCCATCTGTGTGTATTATATATATACTTCAAAAGATTGTACTTGTAGTATTCTTTTATTTTATACTACAAACGGTTACAAAATTCAAAACTTGCGATGTGAAAAGCTTACATATATGGATTTTCATATCGCAAGTTTTTGAATTTTGTTGCCGTTTGTAGTATATCATACTTCTGTTCTTAAATCTTTTGCATTTTTTGGAGAATTCCACGAGTAGGGAATCATGCAAAAAAGTCCAGACAACACAGATGAGCCTCTGTCGTTGAGTGAACATATTTGCTATACTCCAGTAATGGAGTATTTTTATAACGGTTAACCCTTAATACCACCGGCAATTACGCCCTTTTCCAGTTTATCCTGAAAGAAGGGGAATAACAAAATAATCGGCAGAATTGCTGCAATAATCACTGCATATTGAATCAGATAACGACTGTAATCCGGATTGGAGGTCCGAAGGAAGTTGGCATTATCCGAAGTAATCTGACGAATCCACAATTGCAATGGCCAGGCATTTTTATTATTTGGAACATAAATGGATGCGTTCAGCCAGGCATTCCATTGTCCGACCACACTGTTAAGGATGATAACCGAGCCCAGATTCATCGCCTGTGGCAGCATAATCTGCATCATCGTCCGGAAGTGTCCAGCACCGTCAATGCGGGCTGCCTCATACATTTCCTTAGGTACTGACTTAAAGGCATTCATCATCATAATCATAAACATGGCATTGGTACAGCCGGGAATTAGTAACGCCCAGCGGGTGCCAACCCAGCCTAATGACTTAACGACCATATAAGTAGGAACCATTCCGCCACCAAATAATACGGTGAACATCAGGAACAATGTCATCGCGGTCTTTAATTTCGTATCCCGACTCAAGGCATAACCTGCTGTTGCTGAAATAAAAAATCCAAGTGCGGTAGCTCCCACTGTATATAAGATGGAATTACCATATCCCTTCAGAACACTGGCATCGCGGAAGATATGCTTATATCCATCCAGATTAAGTTCACCAATCGGTAGCCAGATTACCCCTTTGTGAGCCATAAGCTGCCGACCGTCGGATAAAGATGCCATCAGCACGTGCCACATGGGAATAACACAAGCAAAAGCAATCAAGGCACAGACTATAATGATAATAATATTAGCAATCCGATCTCCAACACTGGGGTTTTCGATCATGGAAGATTCCGGTTCGATTTTCTTCTTTATTAATTTTTCTTTCACTTTTTTGCCCTCCCCTGCTTAAAATAACGATGAATCGCTGGTTTTTCTGCTAATATAGTTAGAACCAAGCAAAAGAATCGTTCCGACTATGGACTGGAACAAACCGGAGGCGGCAGATAGTCCATAATTAGAGCCCGCTGTAAAGGCCATTCGATATGTATAGGTAAATATGGTGTCTGCTACATTATAGGTCGATGGCATATAAAGGAGCAGGATATTATCAAATCCAGCGGAAAAGCTGATTCCCACATTTAATACAAACATCATAATGATAGTAGGCATGATGCAAGGAAGGGTAATCCGAAACATCCGCTGAAATCTGGTTGCCCCATCAATGGCTGCTGCCTCATGAAGATCTCCGCTAACCGTGGAAATAGCTGCCACATACATGATAGAACCCCAGCCAATGCCCTGCCAGATGCCCATAATCAGATAAATGACCCAGAAAACCGGGATATTTCCATTGGCAAGCCAGTTCTGATTTTCAGCATTGAACAAATGTGTTAAAAGCAAGGTTATCGGACCATCTTTGGTCAGAAATTCCTTCACCAGGGCTGCCACGACAACGGCAGCCACAAAGTTCGGCATATAGGAAAAGGTCTGTACGGTACGTTTATATTTTTTAGTTTTCAACATACTTAACAGGAAGGCGAATATAATTGGCATCACAAATCCAATGGTGATTCGCAGCAAAGCAATGACAATGGTATTTCGCAGTGCCCGGGGAAATTCATCCGCCGTAAATAAGGTAATGAAATTTTGTAACCCGATCCAATCACTTTTAAAAAATCCTTTGTTTACCTCATAATTTTCAAAAGCCATCACAATTCCAAACATCGGTATGTAGCTTAAGAGCAAGGTATAAATAAAGGCGGGAAGAAACAGCACATAAACCGGCCAATTTCGTTTAAAGTCCACCTTCCAGGTTACTTTCGGTGCAACTATTTTTTGTTTCGCATTTGCAGCCATGGAAATCCTCCGTTCAATCTACTTTATGACTATTACTCAGGCGGTTAAATATCGCTAGAGAAATATCTTACTTAAATGAATAAGCATCTACATATGGTTGATACAAATCACTTGCCTTCTGATAATTATATTTACCCAGCATGGTGCACCAATCCGTCCAGTCCTTGTCATTAAATGGGTCTGTTTTACCTTTAATCATATTCACCGCATTGACCGTCATGTATTCTAATATTTTGTTACGAATATCGTCTGCCGCCTTGGCATCTTCATTGGACATATTAGTAGTAACTGCTGTTCCCTGGAAGAATGCTGTGTTCTCATATTGAATCCACTTCTTCAGGCTGCTTTCATAAGATTCATGATATCCCTGATCTACATTGCTGACTAAAGTAAGACCTGGAACATTGTTTGTATTGACTGCACCCTTAAGATTTCCGCTGTCATTTACAATTGTATCCACCCAAGCATATCTACCATCATCACCTAGATAATAAGAACCCTCTTCCAGGTTCCAATCTTTATAGAACTGGTTGTTTGACTCAGCTACCTGTTCGGCATTCAGTCCAAGGGTTTTTAACAGTGCACCCTCGGCGGAATAGAAATAATCAAAATAGGTGCAAATGGTAGCGATATCTTTATTTTCGATGGACTTGGTCAAATAGTATGCCGTACCGGTTAAGGATGTCGTAAAGAGACAGTCTGGAACAATGTTCTGACATTCTGCAGTTCCATAGATATCATTAATTGGATAGGCACAACCATAGGAGCAGATCCCCTGGGTATACTCATCCCCTACATCCATTCTGCCGCCCAGCTGGCTTTCAATGCCAACCCATAGACCAACCTTGCCCTGACGGACACCAACATTGTCAATTTCATAAAATATATCAGAGGTTCTTTCGTTAAAGGATTTATCCAACCAGCCTTTGTCATACCAGGTCTTCAGACATTGAATGTAGGCCCGGAACTGGTCGGAGTCACCGCCAAATTTAACTTTATTATCGGCACCAGCAAACCATACCGGAACACCACCGCCAAATGAGGAGCATAAGCCACCACTCCAAGTAAAGCCAGGATAATACATGCTGGTAGAATAGGAATCGGTAATACCTAAGTCCGCCTGAGCTTTGGTAAAGATTTCAAACATCCACTCCCAGTCACTGATATAGACCGGATCCGCACCGCCGCTGGGGAATACCACGTCATCTTCCCAGCTGTCCTGATCGGCAGGGTCAGTATATCCACCATTAAAGGCTGCTCCTGTTTGAGGGTTTGTGCCATATTTTACAATCCAGTCACGACGATATTGAGGACCGCAGAACTGGTATGGATAATCGTCACTGGCTCCCCGAAGAGTGAGAATCTTCTGTTCGCCATCCACCTCGGTAACTGCATTGGCTTTTACGTCTGGATGGGCATCCAGATAAGCTTTGTAGTTTGGCATATATTGTTCCACATACTCGGTCAGATCCAAAATGATTCCATCCTCATACATGGTCTTGGGAGAATCGGAAATAGAACCATCTAAAATATCTGGATAATCACCCGAGGTCATCATGGTGCTGAAGCTGTCGGTCTGAGAACCAGCAGGTGGAACCCAGAATTCAATATCAATGGACTTATTTTCCGGTCCCCAGGTTTTACCCAAGGTATAGGATATCACTGGATTTTCTTTGTAATCGGTATAATAGGATGAATCTGCTCCATTATAAATCCACATGGTGTATGTATTATCTGCCTCTGCTTTTCCTCCCGTTTTGCCACAGGCTCCAAGAGTTAGTGCCATACTGGCACATAATAGTAATGCTGCTGCACGTTTTGTTTTTTTCATATTGCGCCTCCTGTAAATGAAAACTCGTCTCGTTTTATGCTTTCATTATGTCATAAAGGCTTTGAAAAGAATCTGGTAAATCCGATAGGTATTACAACAAATCCGACATTTAATAGAGCTACCCCATTTTTAACAGGACAGCTCTAAAGAAACATTCTAAATTGTAAACTTCATAAAATCACATGCACCATTTCCATTCCATTTGAAATACAATGCTTTGGTACCGGAAATCTTTTGCATATTCCCAGAAAAATCTTTCCAATCCGCCGCTGATAATACCTTAATTTCTGCAACTGGAGTTCCCTGTTCTTCTGTATATACCGCCATCACGCCTTCTTGAGAAGCCTTTACACAAACCGAAATTGACTCCGGATTATCCAGTTCAAAATATTTAAATCCAGCCACACTTCCCTTGGTCATGTTGGCAATATACTGATCCGGATTATTCTCCCGGTCACTGCCAGTCTGGGTAAAATATGGATGTATTTTTTTCTTATCCTTCTCAAAGGATTTGGTACAA
The DNA here is from genome assembly GCA_031553075.1 of Acetivibrio sp. GTDB lineage: Bacteria > Bacillota > Clostridia > Lachnospirales > Lachnospiraceae > DIGJ01. The sequence goes on along the minus strand of JAVBLX010000211.1, from coordinate 35,050 downwards.
GCAAAGGTTCCCTGCGCACTATAAAGGTTACAGGCAATCCGTGCTTCATAGGTACCGCTTCCCTTAAGGGGGCCATTATTTAACCCGCAGCTGGTAAGCTCTGCCTGCAAAAATTTTCCATCCGGTAATAAAGTAAGCTTCTCCGCACAAGCCTGTCTGGCGCATTTTTGCTTGTTGGTCTGACGATGATAGAAAATATACCATTCGCCTCCTATTTCCACCATACTTCCATGAGTATTTCCCGTGTAATTAATCGCCTCTGTCCTACCGTTAAGGCCCACGTCACCAATACTTACCAATGTTCCGCCATAACGAAAACCTTCATTAGGCCGATCGCTGGTAGCATAACACAGTTCATGACTTAACTCCGAGGAATAAATATAATAATAGGTTCCATTGATTTTACGCATACTGCTGGCCTCAAAAAAGCTGTGACCTTCAAAGGAAGTTCCCTTTGACTTATCTGGTCCGGGTACAAGGAAAACCGGTTCTCCCTTCATGGTAATCATATCCGGCTCCAGCTCGATGCAATAAGAGCCGTCAATCTTAAGCCCACGCATTCCCATAATGGTCTTCAGCATTCCTTCTGGGGCAAATCCAGTGTATAAATAAATTTTTCCATCGTCATCAATAAAGACACCGGGGTCAAAATTATTAACCTCTCCTTTTTTTGAGCCATAAGGCGTTCCATCCGGTCTTTGCACATAGCCATAGAATTCATATTTCCCAGCTGGTTCGTCACAAACTGCTACCGATGTAACCGTAAGCTCCGCGAACTCATAATACAGATAATATCTGCCATCCAATCCCTGCTGCACATCTGGCGCACACAGGCGCATCTTGCCATTGGGGTTTTTAGGATCCTGATCTTTACGATAAATCACACCTTCATATCGCCAGTCCCCCAAATCCTCAATGGGCGCTGACCAGCATACATAATCGTGCATGCAAAAATCTTTTCCGTTAAATTCATCATGACTTCCATATATGTATACACGATTGTTAAACACATATGGTTCTCCATCTGGAACATATTCATAGCTTGGTAAATAAGGGTTAAATGCCTGCATAACTTCCTCCTTTTCAAACTCTTTTTGTAATCACTATAGCTGTGACAGCTCCCAAAACAGATTATCCAGCATCGCTTTTAATTCATTCGCATCCGGAATAGAACGAATAAGCTGGCGAGAAAGTAGTGGTCCGACTTTTTCATTGCTCATAAGCTTCACATGTTCTCCCAGATTTGTAGCGAAGCCAGGAAGATACTTATCCATAATTGCAGTTGCCTGGGGGCTTTCTAAAATCTCACCTAAGGTGGTATTTTCATCCATTACATATGGGTTATTGCCAATCACCTGCAAATTCTGGCAACTGAGGATCTCCTGGCTGTTCACTCCAATCATGACCGTATAATTTCCAACCGGAGTCAGCAGCCCTCGCTCAGGGTCACAGATTTCCAGATCTTCTCGTTTTACTGTCAAGGTCACCGTCTGCTCCTGACCTGGCTTCAGATATACTTTAGCAAAGGACTTAAGCTCCTTTTCCGGAACTGGAAGTCTTGCTTCTGACTGGCCCAGATAAAGCTGAATGACTTCACTACCATAATGCTCACCCACATTCTTTACCTGTACCTTAATATCCAGCGTATCCGCTTGCCGAATATCCCACTTATCAACTACTTCCGCCACTGCAATATCAAAGCTGGTATATCCCAAACCATAGCCAAATGGATATTGTACCGGCAGCTCTTTATAGTCATACCAACGGTAGCCCACAAAAATCCCTTCGCTATAGTAAATATCATCACATTCTCCCATAGGATAAGGCGCTGCGGGTGAATCAGAAAGCTTCTTGGGGAAGGTCATCGGCAATCTTCCACATGGGGTTGCATTACCAAATAAAACATCAGCTGTAGCCTTTCCACCCATACAACCGGGAACGAAATTGACTAGAACGGAATCGGCATATGAAATCCATTCTCGCATATCCACTGGTGCGGCAATGTTTAGGATTACGACGGTCTGTTTCCCCTGGTTCTTAGCTTCTTTCAATACTGCAGTCAGCTTTTTGGCATCCTCCTGATCCACTTCCATGGAAGGACGATCAGCGTTTTCGCCGCCTTCGGCTCCAGCTGTATAGACAACAACATCAGCATCCTGCATCTCTTCGAATGCAACTTCTACGCCAATTTTACTGCTCTCGTCAAATACATTACTATGCAACGGTGTGGTAACAAACGTTGAGCCACTTCCGCATTCCATGGTATTCTTGGTACGTTTGCCATAAAAAGCTACCTTTGTGGTCTTCTTTAGTGGCAGAATATCATCATTTTTCAGCAATACCATACCATCCACAATGGTGTCATAGGCACATTTAAGCAGCTCATCCTGATGATATTCCATCGGCGTTTCTGCTTTGACTTTCTGCTGCCACAGAATTAACTTAAGAATTCGTTCTACCGCATCATCCACCCGACTTTCATCAAGTGTCCCTGCTTTCACTGCCGCAACAATATCGGAGCCGTCACAAGGAGTCGGACCATGAAGCACCATATCCATTCCGGCAGCTACGGCTTCATCATTTTGACCGGTAACCGCTCCCCAGTCGCTGACAACAATACCGTCAAATCCCCACTCTTCTTTTAGCCAATCGGTCAATATCATCTTATTATAGGATGAAAACTGTCCATTTACGGCATTATAAGCACTCATTACCGATTTGATCTGCCCATCCTTCACTGCTTTTTCAAAGCCCTTGGCATATAATTCCCGGAGGGTTCGATTGGATACATGTGTATCCTTGGTCTGTCGGCGAGTTTCCTGATTGTTGGCAATAAAATGCTTGGCACAAGCTGCAGTTCCGGTACTTTGCATGCCGCGGGTAAAAGCTGCCGCACATCTTCCAACCAGAATAGGGTCCTCACCATACATTTCGTAGTTTCTTCCCCCTAATGGATCTCTCATAATGTCCACATTCGGTCCCAGACAGACATTTACATGAGCAGCCCGCATTTCCTCTCCAACTGCCTTGCCAATTTGGAAAGCCATATCTTCATTGAAGCAGGCGCCAATATTTACGCCGGAAGGAAAGGAAATAAATTTCCCACTGGAATTCCTGCGGTTCTTTAAAAATTCCATAAATCCCATTTTCATTGGATTATCTTCTGCTTTTTTTAATGCTTCCGCTTCTTCCAAAGCAATCAACTCCTGCAGCTCCAGCCAGGGATTACCCATGCCGGATGCCTGTTCAGGGGATTGCTCTGCCATTTGACGCATTTTCTCCATTAATACCATTAGAAAATCCAGCATGATGTGGGTTCCGTTAACACCAGTTGCCCCATCAGCTAAAATCAGTGGGGGGATTTCCATGTCTTCAATGCAATAGGTAATGCATGGACTTGGAGTAATGATTAGGTTCATTTTTTCTTCTAATGTCATATCACGAATGACATTTCGTATGGAAGCCTCATCGGTCAGTTTTGTTCTCATATAAAAGACTCCTTCCTTAATCGGTAAAAACCGTTATTTTTTTTCGCAAAGCTCAAACAGCGAATGCATTCGTTATTTATTTCTCGGCGTACCAGTCAGCTCACGCACTTTATTGATAACACGACTTCCGTTAATCTCCAGTTGTTTTCTGGACAAACTGCCATTTTTTAGCGCATTTAAAATGTCTTCATAGTCCTTTTTACTACCAGGCATAAACAAATCTCCACCAGCGGCGGCAACAAGATGAGGGCAAGTTCCTCGATGCTTTGGATGCTTGCTTAAGGATGCTCCCTGTACCACCCAGTCGGTCATAACAACACCCAGAAAATCATTTTCTGCACGAAGATAATCCTGGGTCAGACCACGGCTTTCGGCTGTATGTATCCCATTTACCAGATTGTAGGAAGTCATCACTGCATGTGGCTGTGATTCCTTCACGCAGATAGCAAACCCACGGAGATAAATCTCCCGCATGGCTCGTTCACTGACATGGCTGTTGCTGTTCATCCGATTCGTTTCCTGGTTGTTGGCGGCATAATGCTTGATGGTCGTGCCACAGCCCGGATGACTCTGTACCCCCTGGGTAATGGCGGCGGCAAATTTACCGCTGATTAGTGGATCCTCCGAGTAATATTCAAAGTTACGACCGCACAAAATGCTACGATGAATATTTAGTGCGGGTGCCAGCCATAAATGGACACCAAAACGCTCCATCTCCGCACCGACAATATCACCGCAAGCTTTGGCAAAGTCCAGATTCCAGCTCTGGGCAATTCCGGTTCCGATTGGTATTGCGGTCGCATACTGGTATTCTACTGTTTGTCCCTTTGGGGCAGTCTTTTGACCACCACTTAACAGTCCTGCCAAAAACCGCATGATACCGGGCATGAATTCCAACAGACTTTCCGGCATACCGGCTGCTCCGATGCCGTGTACTCCCTTTTGATCCCGATAAAACTTCTGGGTCAATCTAAGTCCGGCTGGACCATCGGCCATAACTAATGCAGAAACGCCCTGTTCCTTTAATGTCCCAGTTGTCTCACCAGCTGCACCACATACCGACTGACTGGCATTTCCGATGACACTGAGCATCCCTCCCTTGGGATTAAATGCGCCAACATTTAAGTATACCAGTTCTTCGTCGGTAAGCTTCGAAACCTCTGGCAGAATGGTGCCTTCCATATCGTAAACCACTGCATCCATTGTGAAATCTTTGGCTGTCATGGTAAAGTGCTGTACTTCTGGCAAAATACTTTTTGGCCTCGCATCTTGATTGTCCTTGTTTGGACCGTCCTTTTCTTGATGCATCTCGTCTTGATACTTCTTATCTTGATATTTCTTGTCTTCGAAATCTGCCTCCGGCAAAATCGCCCTTACCTGCTTTGTCTTAATTGTATCATCTAATTTCACTACAGCAATCGTTTCCGTATTTACACTGCTGTTACCCAATCGCAGTGTATATTCACCTTGCTCCAATATGTAACTCATCTGCTCTGTATCATAGGATGCCAAATCAGACATTTCGAACTGTATCGTCACCACTTCCGACGCCCCCGGTGCCAGATTACTAGTCTTCACAAAACCAGCCAGCTCCTGATAAGGCTTATCCAGTTTCCCGGTTGGTGCTGAAACATATAATTGCACCACTTCCTTGCCGGAGTAGTTTCCTGTATTCTCAGTCTTCACGGCAACCGTTATCTGTTGCTTTTTCACCTCTACACACTCTAAAGTAATAACAAAATTTGTATACGATAACCCAAACCCAAATGGAAATAAGGCTTTCTTGCCTACGGTGTCAAAATAACGATAGCCTACATAAATACCTTCCTTGTAATAAGTATCATCCGCATTCCCAAAATCCACATCCGGGCAGTAATCCTGCCATGCACTCCAGGTTGTGGTCAATTTGCCGGAAGGGTTTGCTTTGCCTAATAAAATATCTGCCAACACAGCACCCGTTTCTACGCCCAGCTGAGACAGAATCAAGATATTTCCCACTCGAGATACTGGAGACAAATCCACCGGACCACCAGTATTAATCACCAGCATAAATTTCTCATATTTATCATTCAGAGCCAGAATATCACGAATTTCTGTCTTAGTTAATAAAACATCACCGGGAATGGCCTGACGATCATTTCCTTCACCAGAAATGCGGGACAAGACATAAATTGCTGCTTCACTGTCAAAGGCAAGTGGCATCTCATACTCCGGCTCCGGCATAACTGCACCCATACCAAGTAAGACCGGCTGTATATGCTGAGCTTTGGCCTTGGCTTTTATATCCGCCACGAATTGCTTCCAGGCCGCGGCATATACAGTTTCATATTCGACCAGCCACTCTTTCGTAGTCAGCGTAAAACCTGCCTCTGCTAATCCCTGTTGGGCGGTGGTAAAGTAACGGGAGTTCACTTCTCCTGAACCAGTCCCACCCTTTAAAGTATTTCGCACACCACCGCCATAGGCTGCAATGGTTCCTGGCTTTTCAAGGGGGAATGCGCCATTACTTTGCAAAAGTACTGTACACTCAGCCAAATTTTCTCGCAATGTTTTGAGATGCTTTTTTTCATAATTAAATAGTTGCATATTGTCCTCCGTTCTAAAGCCTTACTACGCCTGCTTGTGGCTCAGTTCATATTGCTGAGTTTCTTTCTCTAATTTTGAAAAGGCCCGGCAGCCGAAGCCAATAATCAGGGTCATTGCCAGGGGCACAAGGGCAAATACCACACGGATCATTAAGATTGCACTATCCGGCTGCTCCGCTACCTGACCATCAATGGTCGAAATATATCCACCAAGCATCAGTAAGATACCGGTAACCCACGATCCCATGGCACTGCCTACCTTAGATGCAAAGTTCGTCAATGCGGAAGAAGTACCTTCCAGACGCGGCATGCCCTTCATCTCATTATAAGTGCTGATATCCATGATAAAAATACTTCCATAATACATTACCGGTAAGGTTCCAAGCGTTCCCAGACCAGCTCCCAAGAATACTCCTGGAATCCATGCACCGGAGAAAAAGCACAAAATATATCCTGCCACACCAACCCATGACAAGAGAAACACCATTTTTCCCAATGAACCGATTTTCTTAATCAGAGCCGGAAAAGCAAACATTACCGGCAAAATGATGATTGAAACAGCCGACAGTAATCCAGCAAGACCAATATTGCCCAAAACATATGTAAAATAATAGGAACCAACGGACAAATTGACCATCACATTATAGGCCAGCATAATCAATGCATAGATCCATACATACTGGTTGGATTTAAATAATGCGAGCATATCTTTGATGTTTACTTTTTCACTCTTTTCATCTGCTTCCACACCCACTTCTTCCTTACAGAAAATAAAACGGAGAACACCAATCAGGGTTGCAGGTATCATGAAAATTAAAATCAAGGTTCTCCATCCGGCTGCACTGGTTGCCAGGGTTCCCATTAACATCGGGAAGATAATTGATACAATAATAGAAAACAGCATAACAAATACGGAACCATAAGCGGCCTGCTTGGAAACAAGCTCCCGGTTATTTTTAAAGTGACGAATTGTATATATATTCTGACCTGCATTACGCAATGTGCCAAATACCGAATAGGTAAGTGCATACATACAAACCACCCAAATACATTTAACAAGCGTACTCCACTGGGGGCTTCCAGAAAATATCAAAACCGTGCAGATGGTCTGTCCCACGATACATATTTCATAAGGCCGACCTTTCCCCAGTTTTGTGTGGGTGTTATCCACCAGCCAGCCTGCAAAAAGATCCGTTACCGAATCCAAAATCTTACTTGCCATCAGTAATGTTCCTACAAGAGCTACATTAAGACCCAATGTATCACTGGCATAAATGGTCAAATAGCTTAAAACAATCAGATTGATCCATGCCGCAGATATTTCCGAGGTCTTCCATAAGGCCAGATGCCCAACTCCTAAGTGATTTTCTTTTTTTACTCTTTTTCCCATAACCTGTCTCCTTTTTTAATTCATTTTTAAATGTTCCGCTTGGTAGCGCCTTCAATAGGATTTTTCCTTTTCTAATTATATCTCTAATGCATTCTTTTCTCGTATCGCTTTTATTCTATTTTTACCATTATTATTCCTTATCATGAATACAAGGAATAATAATAGCAAAAAAAGAATAATTATGATACACTTTACATGAAACAACCTTGTAAACTAAAGAAAATCATTTCATTCTTAGCCATTTTTGATTTTCCCACTATATAGTAGGTGTAATCACCGCAGAAATGAATCATTGCAAAAATGAAAATATTGTGCAGCAGAAAATGAATCATTTCAATCAAAAAACTGCAATAAAAAATTAAGAAAAGAGGAATATACCATGAAACTTGATCCAAATAGCAATTTCTCGCGTTTTTTACAAGCTGTTATGCGCTGTGAAAAAGATGTGTTTTTTACCACCCCAGATGGCGATGTCCTGAATCTGAAGTCCGAACTTTGCCGATATATTTTTGCATATATCGCATCCAATCCTGAGCTTTTACAACGAGGCGACATCCAGTGCAAATCAGAAGAGGATCTGTCTATTTTGGCAGAGTATTTCATAAAGGACTAAAATGAATTAAAAAATATGCATCCACGATTAATTCGAGTTTGCCTGAAACACAGATGGAAAATATTGATTTATGAGTGCGCAAAAAGCACGCAGATGGGAGTTTAAAATGACAAATGAATTTGAACATGATCTTAATTTTTTTCGTGAACTTGTAAGCTGTGGACATAACCTGTATTCATGGTGTTATTCCATTGACTTTTCATCCAGCTTCACCAATTGTCCACATTCGGAATTAATACTGCTTATTTTTTCCATGACCCAGGATCATTTTAATCCTGACGCTATTGCCTATGACACCAACTATCCAGTCTTTGTTACCAACTCGCTGGGAATGATGTGGATTACTGCTTTTGAGAAGGAGCCTTCTGGTGCGCTTAAAAACATTCATATCCTTGGTCCCGTGTTTTATGATGATATGTCAAATCAGGCGATTAAGGCGGAGCTATCTCGGCTCCAGCTTTCGGTTGCCTTGGAACATTCGTTTATAAAGGCACTTTCCATCCTTCCCGTTATTTCAGCAGGGCGGATGTTTGATTATGCGTATATGCTCCACTATACCTTAACTGGTGAGAAAATTACGCAAAGCGACTTGCAGTATTTTAATAACACGGTCAATAAATCACTGGAACCAGACGAATATACAAAAGCGTCTCATAAAGGGAACTGGATTATGGAACAGCGTATTCTTAAAAATATTGAAACCGGCAATATAGAATATACCGGAGAAGAAAATCATTCTGCCGCCATGCTTAATGTTGGAAAAATGAGCAAAAATAATCCACTTCGCCAAATTAAAAACCAGCTTATCGTTTTTGCTGCCTTATGCACCAGGGCTGCCATTCGCGGTGGTCTTGATTATGAAACGGCCTACACCTTAAGTGACCAGTATATTTTAATTACAGAATCTGCCTCTAACATGGCAGAATTAGCTGATATTGCCCATTCCATGCAAAAGGACTTTATCTGGCGGGTGCACAAAAAGAAAACCAGTACCGATGTTTCCGATCAGATTCAAAAATGCTGTAATTATATTGGATTGCATGTGGAGGAAAAGATTCGGTTAGCTGAATTGGCAGAATTGGCAGGTTATACACCGAATTATTTATCTAAAAAATTTCAGAAGGAGATGCACATCTCCATCTCCGAGTATATTATGAAAGAAAAAATTGAACACGCAAAAAATCTCCTGAAGGCCAGTTCCATGACCATTCAGGAGATTAGTGATGCGTTGCAGTTTGCGAATCAGAGTTATTTTGGGGAGCAGTTTAAAAAAATAATAGGCAAATCCCCTGGTGAGTACAGGCGGTTCTAGTTCAGCTTATTCAATAATTCCACCCAGTCATTTTCCGTTAATTTCGGCAGAAACATTTTTAATGTAGAAATAGCTTGGCTATGTAATCCACTGGACATCTGCTTCATCTGCTCTCTTGGTATCTTAATGGCATCATCACCCATAACATCGCCTAAGATTCCGCTGGCAATAATTCCATCCATGATATCCTCCAGATGACTGTCAAAAAAGGCAGCTCCCACCGGATGTTTCACCATATCACCAATAAGTGTTGTCAGACTATAGACAATATCCTCATGAATATCTTCCCACTCTGTCTCCACCGGTATCTGCAAAATCACATCATGTGCCGAAGCGCCAATCTGGATTTCAAACTGACCAGCTTCCATGTGGAAACAATGTGCCTCATCATTCCAATAGGAAAAATCACGTTGATTTAAAGTAAAGGTTACCTTCTTCGTCTCCCCCGGTTCCAATGCCACTTTATCAAAGCCGCGAAGTTCTTTGACTGGTCTAAGGACTTCGCAGGATTTCACTGCGATATAAAGCTGAACCACTTCCTTGCCAGCTACATCACCAGTATTGGTAACATCTACGGATATCGTCATTTCTTCTCCAACCGACAGCTTCGTCTTATCTGCCTTTAAATTATCATAGGCAAAGGTGGTATAGGAAAGTCCATATCCAAACGGATAAAGCACCGGCATCCTTTTACTCTCATAATAGCGGTATCCCACATAGATTCCCTCATTGTAACAAACCTTTTTCTTATCTCCAATGTAAAAGAGATAGGATGGATTATCCTGCAAGCGTATTGGGAATGTCTCAGGCAGTCTGCCGGAAGGGTTTTTATCCCCAAACAGAAGACTAACACATGCCTCTGCCAATCCTTCGCCACCCAGATACATTTCAAGGATGCCCTTGACCTTCTTCTCCCAAACCATTTCAATGGGACTTCCATTCATCAGCACAACTACCACATTGGACTGCACGGCGGAGATTTTTTCAATCAATTCATTATGACTATCTGGCATGGCTATGGAAGTGCGATCAAGTCCTTCGGATTCCATTATCAAGGGGAGTCCTGCAAATACTACTACCGTATCGGCATCCTGAGCACCAGCTATTGCTTCCTTTAGCAACTCTGAATTGGTTGTAAGGCCATCATATCCCTGATAATAAGATACTTTAGCTGTTCCTTTCACTGCCTCAAGCAGACTGATTTCCTGTTGAATCCGCACACAGGAACTGCCGCCGCCTTGAAATCTGGGCTTCTGGGCAAATTCGCCGACAAATGCTATTTTCCCGTTCTTCTTTAATGGCAGGATTTTATCTTCATTTTTAAGGAGAACTGCTGATTCTTCTGCTGCCATGCGGCTGATTTTATGAGCCTGTTTCTGATCAAAGGTTCCTCCACGCTTGGCATCTGTACCTTTCTGGGCCAACTGAATTACATTTACACTTGCTTCATCCACCAGAAACTCCGGCATCATGCCAGACTGAACGGCTTTCACAATCTGTTCACTGGTATGAGGTTCTGCCGGCATAGTCAGGTCGCAGCCACCGGCAACCGCCTTCACCCGGTCATGGGTTGCCCCCCAGTCACTGACCACTGCTCCTGCAAAGCCCCACTCTTTCCTTAAAATATCTACCAGTAATGCTCTGTTTTCGGTAGCAAAGGTTCCGTTAATTTTGTTATAGGATGCCATGACCGTCCATGGCTGTGCTTTCTTAACCACCCGCTCAAAGGCTGGCAGATAGATTTCTCGCATGGTTCTTTCGTCCAGCTCAGAAGATGACGTCGTTCTTCTGGTCTCCTGGCTGTTTGCCATGTAATGCTTCAGACTGGTTCCCACGCCCTTGCTTTGGACTCCTTCTACATAGGCCGCACCTAATTCACCTGCCAAAAGTGGGTCCTCAGAGAAATATTCAAAGTTCCGGCCACATAATGGACTTCTTTTAATATTCACACCCGGTCCCAGTAGCACCTGAACATCTTCTGCCTGGCAGATTTCTCCCAGCGCTTCTCCCACCTGCTTTACCACATTACGGTCAAAACTGGCTGCCAGGGCACACTCGGCCGGAAAACTAACCGACTTTTTGGTAGAACGAGAACCATCCTCATTTAATTCTTCCAATCTTAAGCCATGAGGTCCATCACTGACCCGAATGGCTGGAATACCCAATCTTTCAACTGCCAATGTATGCCAGTTCCCTACCCCTGTGCACATTGCTGCTTTTTCTTCCAAGGTAAGTTCTTTTACAAGTTCTCTTGCATCCTTCATCTCAAACTGCCTCCATTCATAGATCTTTCGCTTTTTCTCTTCTTATTATATCTCTTATGTCTTCTTTTTCCCTATCACTTTCATTTCTTTTTTATTGTAATTATTTCCTCTTTTTAGCACAAGGAAAAATAATAGCAAGAAAAGAATCATTTTGTTGTAAATGACTATTGCTTAAGGTAAAAAAGACAGCATATACAGAACGAAATGTATATGCTGCCTTTCTAGGGAATTTTAATGTTATGATTTTATTCGTTTTGTTTCTTTTGCTATCGAAGATGAAAGTCATACTTTATTCCTTAAATTGAAAACAACCTGCTGACAATTCTTCGGTCTTACCACTTGGTAGTTCTACTTTTGCCGTTACATTTGCTGGTATTTCAAATGTATAGGTAATGCCATCTGTCTGTTTCTCCCAGCTACTGACCACCTGACCATAAGCAGTCAGCACCTTTGCAGCAGCATTGGTAAGGGTTCCACCTGGCAGTGGCTTTAATAAGATTTCATTTTCTTTCCCCATGCGGATTCCGCAAACCGTATCAAATAAAAAGCTGCACACTGCTCCTGGGGAATAGTGATTAAAGGAATGGGGAAGTGGTGTCCCTTCACTGTTGTAGCACTCATAATCTTCCCATACCGTTGTCGCACCCTGAGCAACCATTGCCAGCCAGCTTGGAGCCCCTGTATTTTCAAGCATCCGGTATGCCGTTTCCAGATATCCATACTTGGTAAGAACCTGTAATAGAAACGGTGTGGATAAAAAGCCGGTACCAACCTTATAGTTTCTTTGCATTACCATTTTATTTAGATCATGAGCGACATTTTTACATTCCTGTTCCGTCAATAAGCCTAACGCAATGGGACGTACCAGCTCTGCCATACGATTGGTGTCAATCTTTTCATCCTTTACCCAGTGGACATGGTATGCTTCTTTACTGCCATCGGCGAATTTCTTACAGGTGTCGGCTTCCTCATGTTTACCAATGAAACGGAGCATTTCCTCCAGCATGGTCATGGAGTAATGGGTATAGGCACAAGTTATCTCCTGCTTTGGCTTAATTAGTGCCGTGGCAGGGTCACCTTCCGGTGGTTCCTGTGATTCTGGTACACACCACTCACCCCAATGGATTCCCATCTCGGGAATAAACTGGTTCCATGGGGAATCGGCGAGTTTGTTTGCCTGATAGGCTGCCTGAAGTGGATGTCCTTCTGGCAGGAAAAGCATGGATTTATCCTGACAGATATGCATGGTATACTCCATCCATCCACGCATCAGCTCGTAATTATCATCAATTACAGAAGCATCCCCAGTTTGTTTCCACAGCGTATATGGAATAATAATGGCTGCATCTGCCCAGCCACAGCTTCCATTTACCATATCCCTCATGCCGTCCGGACGACCAACCTTAGGATTTACATCTACCACAAGACCATTTTCCCGCTGGCAGTCCTTAATATCACGAAACCATTTGCGATAAAATGCTTTGGTATCAGCAAGATAAGTGGCAGTCTTGCAAAACACTTGGGCATCCCCGGTCCAGCCTGCTTTTTCCCGTTGTGGACAATCGGTGGGAACATCCACAAAATTTCCCTTCATGCTCCATATGGTATTGCTGACAAATTTGTTGATCATTTCGTTGGAACAGGAAAAAGTTCCGCCAAACTCCATATCTGAATACACGGCTACCGCCTCAAAATCCTCTGGATTCACATGTTCCATTCCCTCAACCAGAGCATACTGGAATCCTGAGTAGAAAAATTCAGGCAGGAATACTTCTTCCCGACCAGATGCAATATATGTAATCTCCTGCTTTCAATCGAATCCCTTGCATAGTAAAATTCCTTTCTTTTGGCAAAGTTACAGCAAAAGCTCTTCCTTCATTAAATCATTTCATTGTAAATGACGAAAAATCCAAATTACCAGTTCCTGCAAATTCAAAATAAAGTGCCTGCTTTCCTTCACCTGGATGAAATTCTGAGGTAAATGTACACCACTCCTTTGCCGGTTCGACCGAAATCTTTGCTACTGCCTCACCTCCGCGATTATGGTATACCGACAAGATGCCTGCTGCCGTTCCCCGTACCTGAACGGAAATTTCTTTTTCCCCGTGAAACTCTAAATACTTAAATCCAGCCCATGATTTATTTTGCAGATTGGCGATATATTGGTTTCCATCAGCTTCCCGATCCTCACCACTTTGTGTAAAGTAAGGATGAACTTTCATCAGCTTTTTATTCTTTTTTCCGTCATATGTATAGGTACCGTCTGCACCTGAAAGATTGCAGGCAATTCTTGCTTCATAAGTTCCGGTTCCGGCCAGTGGTTTTTTGTTTAATCCACAACTGGTCATTTCTGCTTGCAAAATTTCCCCGTTCTCTTTTATCTCAATTTGTTCGGCACAGCCTTGTCTGGAATAATGATGTCCATTGGTCTGGCGGTGATAAAAGACATACCATTGATCTTTTATTTTGATAATGCTTCCATGGGTATTTCCGGTATAATTAATGGCTTCTTTCTGACCGTGAAATCCAATATCCCCAATACTTATAATCGTGCCGCCGAACTGAAAATCTCCGTCCGGTCGGTCGCTGATGGCATAGCATAGCTCATGACCTAAGATCGATGCGTAAATGAGATAATATTGTTTTCCAATTTTCCTCATACTGCTTGCCTCAAAAAAGGCATGACCATCAAACTCGGTTCCCTTTGCTAAATCCGCTCCCGGAACCACCATGGTTGGACTACTTTTCATGGTCAGCATATCCGTTTCCAGTTCCACACAGTAGCCGCCATCAAGAAGGCATTTTCTGGCTGACATTAATGTTTTCATAATCCCAACTGGTGCATAGCCTGTATAAAGATAGATTCTTCCGTCATCATCCATGAAAATCCCAGGGTCAAAATTATTTACATCCCCTTTTTGCTTTCCAAAGATACGACCATCTGCATATTTCACATGACCATAAAACTCAAATTTTCCCGCTGGTTTATCACACACTGCTACGGAAATAACCGGGGTCAGATTGAAAGCATAATACAGATAATATCTGCCGTCCGGACCTTTTTGCAGGTCAGGGGCATAAAGATACTGATTTCCCTTTTGATTGAGTGGATCCTGCATTCTGCTGTAAATAACGCCTTCCTTTTTCCAATCACTCAAATCATCGATCGGGGCTGACCAGCATACGTAATCATTCATGCAAAACTCTGAACCGTCAAATTTATCGTGACTTCCATAAACATAAACGCGTCCATCAAATACATAGGGTTCACCGTCAGGAATGTATTCATAACTTGGTAAATAAGGATTAAATGCTTGCTTTTTCATTGAAACTTCCTTTCTGTTCCGTTACAATATAAAATTATTTAATATTGTCCATTTCTATTAGAATCTGTGCCATTTCGGCTGGCGTTTCCTGCATCCCTCTTTCAATCCATAATCGGATTGTATTTTGAATTGCTCCGCCAATATAATAGGGATAATAGAGATTGTTACTGAGATGTTTTAAATTATCCACCGCCAGCTGGGTGGTATATTCTAAAAAAGACACTCCCTGGTCAGCGCCAAAACACATGGAAACAAGCTGGCTCTTTTCTTTTAAAACCTCAAATAAAACCCACCACAACCCTGCTTTGTCATTGGGCGCAAAATCAATCTGAGCCTGGACAACTTTCATGATTTCCTGGAAAACGCTGCTGATAATGCCTCGTATGACTTCCTCTTTACTTTGATAATTCTTATAGAATGCTGTCCTGGATACACCGGCTCGTTTTGTGATGTCGGTAATGCTAATCTCATCCAGCTTTTTTTTACTTAAAAGAGCAAGTAAAGCCTGTTCGATGCATTCTACCGTCAGCTCATGGGCTTCATCATTCGATAACTTAAGCATTCTATTTCGTTCTTCTTTCCATTCTGATTCTTCCATTTGATGACTGTCCTCCTTTACCTCTAGTGTGACGACAAGTTGATTTCTGTAACAATTGCGCAGATGATTTTGATAGTGCTAGGCGGATTTTTCGACGGCGTAGCGGGCTACGACTAGAAAATCCAACGACGCAATATCGAAAATCAGCAAGTAATTGTTATAGAAATCAACTTGTTGTAACACTAGTACATGGAAGAATAAATAATTGATATCTTCGATGTACTAGATATATTATATCTCGCCAGGTTTACAAACGTCAATTTAATATCAGACTGTGTCCAGTTGGTCGTACGTCCACTCAATCTCCATAACATAACTTTAACTTTGTATAAAAATCATCCATTGTCATACGGCAGTCTAAATTGTCGTATACTTTCACGGATCTTTTTAACGTTGGCTCGCCGTAGGTCATATCATCGTTTATCGTGCGGTTCTCCAAGTGCCAGCAATCAAGTACCGGGTTTTGCAAAAGTACGCCGACGGTAGGTTGGTCACCGAGACACCAGGTCTCTCCGTGGGGGAAGTCTTGTCCTGGGGACACTTTGCCGTAAAAATCGTTTAACGCAAACATTTCTTCTGTAAGATATCTTCCGATTTCTCCGCATGGCTTGACTTTAGAAATGAGTTCGGAAAAAGTCAGGTGTATGCTGCCATAGACATTTGACGGTATCTGCCATAACGGAATATCGCTCTCGAACACAATCTGCGCCGCCAAAACGTCCTGCTGCATATTGAACTCGCCCTTGCCGTCCGGGTAACGCCCGCCGCCTATCCAAACAGCGGTGAGCCGTTCGGCAATTTTAGGTTCTTTCAGCCAGGCGATAGCCAGGTCGGTCAAGCTGCCTTGCAGAGCGATAAATAGTTTAGAATTATCCTCTTTCATCGCCTCGGCGATAATAAAGTCTGCGCCAGGCGAATCAGGCAAATGTTCCCTGTCAGTCAATTCCCTGTCCGAACCCTTCATAAGGGGTACGTCATCAATACCCATAAGGTCAAGGATTTTCTGCCCTTCGGCATAGCTTTTGCCCATGCTTTTATATCGCTGTTCAGCCAGTTGCGGAACGATGCGGTTGTAATACTCGAAATGCGCCGCAATAATGCCGACGACATTTTCGGACGGCGTAAGTAAATGATGCACGATCGCGTAATGGTCGTCTGCCTCACAGGCCACGTCTGAATGGACGATGACACGCTTTTTCTTCGCTTCCGGTACAACAAAGCCAAGTCTGCTTAAAATTTCTTCTCTTTTCATATGATTTCCACCTCCGCATAATACCCACGCTCACTTGTGGGCAAATAGTAATCATCGCTAATTTCAAAACTACCCGTCAGTCTTATGTCCGAAGACGAAACCCCCATCCTAACTTCAATCTCGCCTTTTTCCACTTTCCATTTCATGTTTTTGTCGAGGAAAGCGAATTGGGATGCTTTTACAGCGAATCGCACCTGTTTCGTTTCACCTGGTGCAAGGGACACGCGGACAAAACCCGCCAAGTCCTGCCCTGGGCGCACCATACTTGCACAAACGTCGGAGTAGTAAAGCTGTACCACTTCTTCGCCGCAAGTATCGCCTGTGTTCGTGACACTTAACGATATATCAACCGTGTCAAGAGGTGCGACGGTTTGTTTTGCGATTTCAAGGTTATCAATCGCAAATGTCGTATAAGACAGCCCATATCCGAATGGGTAGAGAGGTTTTCCGGTTTGGTCAACGTACCCACTTTCTATCGTGGAATTTGTAAGTCCTCTCCCGGTCGTGCCACTGCCACGCAACTGGTCAGCGTAAATCGGAATCTGCCCTGCGTCGCGTACGGCGGTGATGGCAAGTTTCCCTCCGGGAGTGTATTTTCCCGTAAGCACATCAGCAATCGCTTTCGCTCCGCATTGCCCTGGATGCCAAGCTTCGATGATTGCCGGGACATTCTCCGCTATCCACACGCTGGACAACGGTCTGCCGTCCATATGAACAACAATGAGGTTTTTATTTACTGCATGCACGACCTTAATCAAATCCTCCTGAACACCTGGCAAGCCCACGGACGATGCGTCCACATTTTCGCCCATAGAACAGCCTGCGCCCGATCCGTTTTTGCCACCAACTACAAGAATCGCTATTTCACTGTCTCGAGCTGCTTGTTCGGCTTTCGCAAAGCCGGATTTGTCCGTTCCCAAAAATTCACAGCCTTTAACAACTGTTACTTCCGCACTGGCAAAAACCTCACGAAGTGCGTCCGCAACGGTTAAAATTCCTGGATAATTCATTCGCATAACCTGCTCAGGAGAAGGAAGCCTGGACGCTATCTCTTGCGCTTGTGCTTTCATCTCGTCAGACATTTCAATGCCCTCGGCGGCCTGGGAATGTCCCTGCATATTGAGGAGAAGCATTTCAAGAACGCCGACCAGAGAATACCCGCCGAACAGTGCGCGTAAGTCGTCCCCGTTGGGACCAATTACTGCGACTTTTTTATATTTATCAGGTGAAAGCGGCAGCAAATTATTCTCGTTTTTCAGCAGCACAACGCTTTTAGCTGCAAGCTCATAAGCGGTTTCTAAAGCATCCTTATTCTGATAAACAGCGTTCATCTGCGCTATGTCAGAGTAAGGATTTTCAAATAATCCCAGTCTGAATTTAAGCGACAGCAAGCGCCTTACAGCGTTATCAATAAATGTTATATCAATTTTGCCTTCCTCGGCAGCCTTTTTCATACCGTCCGTGTAGCAAAGCCTCTGTGGTGTTTCCGTGTCAATGCCGGCTTCAAGGGCCAATATGCCGGCTTCCGTATGGTCAGCTGCAATATGATAGACGTCATACAGCTTGTCAATCGAGCCATAATCAGAAATCGTAAGCCCCTCAAAGCCAAGCTCACCGCGCAACAAGTCGTGCAGATACTCCTTGCCCGCCGCCATCGGCACGTTGTCGATCACATGGTAGGCGTTCATTACACACTCAAGGTCTGCCAGCCGAATTGCTGCTTCAAAGGGTTTTGCGTAAATCTCACGGACTTCACGCTGCCCCATGTGCGCTCCGGCAATATTCATTCCCGCTTCACCCATTGCGTAGCCGACAAAGTGTTTGGCAGTCGCAGCGAGACCTTCTGATAAATCATCGCCTTGTAAGCCTTTGACGTAAGCCACACTCATAGCGCTTGTAAGCGTAGCATTTTCTCCGTATGTTTCACAGGTCCGCCCCCAGCGCGGGTCGCGGGCCACGTCCATGACCGGCGCAAACGCACATTTCATCCGCAAAGCATTCATTTCCTCACGGATATTTGCTGTCATTTTCTCAATCAAAATGGGGTCAAACGTCGCTCCAAGCCCAATCGGAACGGGGTAGCACACTGCGCCCGCTGACTGTGCGCCAGACAGCGTCTCTACGTGGAACATCGCGGGAATGCCAAGGCGGGTTTCCTCAAGCAGGTATTTCTGTGTGGAGTTCACCAAATCGGCGTTCATCTCCTTCGTGAAGCAGCCACAGAGCGTACTAATCTGCCCAATGCCGTCTTTTAGGATTTCCTCCTTGCCGCCGACAAAGAAGCCCATCGCCGCCATTACACAGCCAAGTTGCGCAAGTTTCTCATCAAGGGTCATTTGCCCCAGCAGATCTTCGACCCTTTCTTCTACAGGTAAATTTGCGTTTTTATATTTTTGACTCATATCAATCCTCCATTATTTTTTCTTTGCCGCCAGTTCAGTTCTTGCCCCTTGAAAGAATGATGTCTATTCTGCCACAACTATTACCGTCACTGGTTCGCATCCCTCTGTTGATAAAGAAACCTTAATTTCCCCTACACCAGTTGGTCGTACAACTGCAAGCAACCGTCCTTCATAAGTACAAAAGCTTCCCGTCAAGAAGGATTCCTCTGACTTAGGATTTGCACTTCCTAAGCCGCTAAGAACACCGGCTCCCTCCACCGTTGCGGTTACTGTTCTGTCCGCTTTCGTATTTACAATGCCATTTTCATCCGTCAGAGTGATATCAACATAGCAAAGATCTCTGGCATTTCCCTGAATTACGCTACGATCTGCTACCGCATTCAAACGGATCTTATCTCCCGCCGTTACTAATGTAAATTTATCCACCTCTTCACCATTTTGGTAATTGATTGCGGTCAAATCACCCGGTTGATAGGTAAGTGGGATCATCGCTTTATAATCCTTTAATTCCGCTTCCCCAACCATCTCACCATTAAGGAACAGTTTCACGCAATCTCCCACAGCGTAGATTTCCACTTCCACTGTCTTCCCTTCACTTCCCGACCAAGTCCAACTGGAAATTCCATCGACGAAGTCCCAACTGCCAGGTTTAGCCGTTTTACCAAAGGTATCAGGATACCGAACTGCAATATAAGGCTGCTTCCGCAAACCAAAAACAATTTCACGGTAATAGGAAACCGGGCGGCGATGTCCGGTAACATCCATATCCCCACACCAGGCAATGTACCAGGGATACTCCATATTTCCATTTCCACCGTCTTCCTTATAGGTTGTCGCTCCAATCCCTGCTTCCCCTAAATAATCCCAGCCAGTCCATGTGAAATCACCGATGACATGAGGATAATTTTTAACAATCTCCCAATTTTTTGCTATGTCCTTAGGAAATGTCTCACTGCCTACGATCACCCGGGATGGGTATCTGTCCTTATCTGCAACGTAACGGCTGGCAGCATAGTTATATCCGGCAACATCCACGCAGGAAAATGTTTCTTCTGTAATAACACCAATCGCTTCACTGGCTACAAGCATATCCATCAGCGGTCCAAGGTTATTCATCATCTCATTTATATCAATATTTTTCATGCTTTCCGCATTCATCTGCCCTTGACCCATAGCTGCCAGTGGATTATCCTGTCCCTGCCCCATCACGGATGCCGGACTTAACTGACCTCTTCCCGCCATCAGCAGATTCACAGAGTTGGTTGTATATCGGGTCGGATCCAATTCTCTTAATTTCTTCGCCAGACGGCGTCCAATTTTGGCTCCATGCGCATTTCCAGTCTCATGGATTTCATTGCCAATGGAATATAAAATCACACTTGGATGATTAAAATCTTTGGCTACAATCGCTTCTACCAGCTTTGGCCAATGAGTCGGAAAGGCGGTGGAATAATCCCAATCCCCTTTACGCTGTGTCCACATATCCGTCAGTTCATCCATAACCACCAAACCATATTTATCACAGGCATCCAAAAGTGCTCTGCTGATTGGATTATGTGCACTTCGAATCGCATTAAATCCAGCTTCCTTCAGGATCTGGACACGGCGTTCTTCAGCCCGGGAAATAGCCGCAGCGCCAAGCAAGCCATTATCATGGTGAATACATGCACCGCGCAGTTTTAAAACCTTGCCATTCAAACACAAGCCATGCTCCACATCCAGTGACAACGTACGCACCCCGAAAAGGCAGCTGCTTTCATCCAGCAATTCTTCCCCTTCCATTATCTTGGTCACGATGGTATAAAGATTTGGATGATCAATATCCCAAAGCGCTGCATCCGGAATGTAAATCCGCTGGGAAAGGGACTCTTTCTCACCGCCATACAGGGTCAACGGAGCACTGTTTCTTGCAACTTCTTTTCCTTCTCCATCCAATACCAGAGTAGTAATATAAGTTTTTACATTTACATATCGCTTATTTTCTACTTCCGTGGCTACCAGAATATTAGCTCCTTGTCCATCGTAATCAAGAGTCGATACCCGATGACCGTAGGTTGTGATATGGCACAAATCACCCACCAGCAGATTGACTTCCCGATGAATTCCCATACCAGTATACCAACGAGAATCCAGATGGGTTTTTGCCATCACTTTTATTTCATTTTCCTCACCGTACTTCAAAAATGGATCTGCCAAAACCGTAAAACAGGTATATCCATGAGGGCAGTTACCAGCAAAATCACCATTGATATAAACCATGCTGTTGGAATAAACACCCTCAAACTCAATCGTTACATTTTTTTCCTGCCACTCCTTTGGAACATCAAATTTTTTCAGGAGTGTACATTGCCCACTGGGGAAAAAGCCGGTGTTTCTTCCCATGGGAACCTCCTTATTTCTTGTTTCCAAAAGCATTGCATCATAGGGCAGCGTAACACTCATTTCCTTTTTTACACTTGCTGGATTCAAAAACATTTCATAAGAATCCAATGGATTTAAAATCCAATTGTCATTAAAACTTTCGCGTTTCATAATAAATCCTCACTTTACTTAATAATATTTTTTGTTCACGTTGTTATTTGAAAATTGTGAACTTGTTTCGCTTATTTTTTAGAATGCAAAAATTTCGGCTGGAGTTGCCACCGTCATTTGATAAATATCGGCTTCGGTAATCCTTCCTTTTTCCTTCAAAAACTGTAAATACCGAGGAAGAAATGTATAACCAAAACTTCCATTTTGCACTCCGGCTTTGCGGCTAATGCAATCATGTCCCAGGGTAATATTTTTAACATATCCCCGTGAAATCAAATCCAGCAAAAATTCAGTACGTGCTGCTACGCCAAAGCCAGGGTTGTCAAAATCCGGTGCATATTCCCATGTGTCAAGACCAATGTGAAAGCCTCGCTTTGCCAGCTCAGCAGCAAGGGATACATCATACCCAGCCAGATTGATATGGGCTGACATGTTGCCGTTTCCTAATCCAAAACTATCCATATGACAGAAAACCACTCGTTCCGGCAGAAGACCAATTTCCTTTTCCAGCATATCCGCTATCTGGAGAACATGCATCTTGCGTAAAGGAAATGCTGTGTGTATATGTAAACACATTCCCGTCTCCTTCGCACGAACTGCGCAGACTCTTACCGCCATTCTTTCCGCCTGGGATATTTCACCATTTTTACTTAGAACTGAAATGGCACATTTAAAAAATCCAGATCTGCCTTGATCCGTTTCTGCTTCCAGTCTTCTGCTCAAGTCATCCCCCATGGCAGCTTCACCTTTTTTCCACAATTTCTTTGGAATAAACGCTTCGGTGTAAAAGCCAACACAGGTAATAATCTTTACACCGGATGTTTCGGAAAGATATCGCACGGTCTTTGTCGGCGGTTTCATAATACCGGAACAATCACATAAAGTCTGCCCACCTGCCTGGCGAAATGCCTTAAGTTCCCCGACATAATAATCTTTTTGGGATAACTTATTTCCTTTGGGATTTCCAAAGGAAGAAAACACCCCTGACAGATCCCGTTCCGGAAGCTGTACCCCTAACTCTTTTCGCGATTCACCTTCCCGGCCAATATCAGCACCGCCTTCATAGGCTCCTGCTCCGGTAACCATGGATGGAATTGATTTCATGAGTCCAATCTTCATTTTTGTTTCATTAAATATGGTATGTTCATGTACTGCTGTATACCCTAATTGATCCGGGGCAATATCCCCACAGATTGTTCGTATTTTCTTCATCTTTTTCGTATCATCCAATCCCAAAACACAATCTCCGCTTCATGTTTCTTTTGGTTATATTATACTCTTTTGAGTTTACATACGTCAACTCGGCGCTAACATATTACTAGTTTTTGCAAACTCACTTTAAATAGTTTTGGTTATTTTGCATGAATTATGTTTTTGTTTATGCAAACAAGGCCTAATATATATGTAAATTGATAAAGAACTTGATAAATCCTGGACTCTTTCTGGTGTACAAAACGCAGAAAAAACAATACGCTTTTTGATGATATTGAGAAAAAAACTAAGCCTGATGGCAAAAAATCCATCAGGCTTCGCTTATTACATGTTATCTTATCGCATATCATTAACAAATCTAAGTTCCAAAAGTTTAACCGCTCCTTCTCCAACATACTTAAGCCTCAATGCCTTTACACCAGAAGCTTCAATACATTCCCTGGATAAACTCCATTCCTTTGACGACGACACCGGGATTTTTCCAATCATCTTCTCGTCTGCATAAACCTCAAAAATGCCAGTTCCATCTCCACTGGTCACAAGCTCCAACGCCACCTTTCCGGCAAATGAAAAGTATTTATATCCAATCCATGTACCATCCTTTATATCTGCAATGAAACGTTCTCCCTCCTCACAGGTAATGTAAGGCATATCTTGCTTACAGCCACTTGCCGGAGTGTGAGGCATATTCCCATTGGTAAGATTACATGCGATAACCGCCGAATAACTCCCCTTTGTCTCAAGAGGTTTTCCATTCAACCCACAAGAAGTCATCTCAACCTGAGGAATATGCCCGTTAGGCAAAATCTTTATCTTTTCTGCACAACCCTGTCTGCTGTATGAAGTCTTATTGGTCTGACGATGATAGAAAATATACCACTCACCATTGATACATTCCATACTTCCATGGTTGTTACCCGTCACGGCCAGACGATCGGCTTCCTTCCGTCCATTGTAGCCAATATCCCCATTAGAGATAATGACCCCACCATATACGAAATCCCGGTCTGGATATGGGCTGGTAGCATAGCATAATTCATGTTGTACCTCGGACGAATAAATAAAATAATAAGTATCTCCCAGCTTTCGGATAGAGCTTGCTTCAAAAAATGCATGTCCTTCAAAACCACTTCCCTTGGCATCAAACTGCCCCGGCATGATCTTCACTGGTTCGCTGGTAACAGTCAGCATATCCTCAGCCAACGTCACTGTAAACGCACCTTCCAAACCATTCTTTTCCCGTTTAATCTGAGCCTTTGTTTTGTCAAAGAGCTTTTGCTCAACAATATAAATCATAGGCTTCATCAGCTTACGAACGAATTTGGACATTTTAGCAATGGCAGGAGCCGCAAGTGCCCAGCCATAATAAAGGCGAATGGTTCCGTTATCATTGATTACGCCAGGATCAAAGGTGATATTCCGGTCAAAGGTAGTTCCATCTGGATTGTGAATCTCACCGTAATATTCGTATGGTCCCTGTGGCTCATCCGCCACAGCCACGTGAATCGGAGCAGTAAATGCCGTTCCCGCTAAAGCATAATATAAATAATATCTACCATCATTACCTCTGACTACATCCGGTGCATACATGTAGCGATGTCTCTCATCCCGAGTTGGATCCTGTTCAGCCCGATAGCTGATGCCATGACAGCTCCAGTTGCCCAAATCATCCACTGGTGCAGACCAGACTTCATAATCCAGCATACAGAAAGCGTCACCGCCCTCCTTGTCATGGGAACCAAAGAGGTATACCCGATCGCCAAAGACATGGGGTTCACCATCTGGGATGTAAGTATCAATTGGTAAATATGGATTTAGTGCCTGCATAATATATTGTTCCTCCTGTTAATCATCTGATTTTCCTGTTACTACTTCCTGCTGATTTATTATATCTGCCATTCACTTATTTTTCCATATCTATTCATTATTTTTCTGTATTCACCGACACACCTCTGCGAGCCGCCATTTCATCCTGTATCTGAGGCAGCTGCTTTTCCAGATTAAACCGGGTAAATATAATACCCATGAGCAACATCCCGGCTGCCGGAACCAAAAACATCCCCGCAATTAAAAAGTTCTGTACTGCAGTTGACTGAGCTACCCAGCTGCCATCTGCGGCAGGAGCCACATAACCGGTCAAAGAAAGTCCCAGATTAAACAATCCAAGTCCAACACCAGCCGTAACAGTAATGATGATGCTGTATACGGAGGAAGAGAATCCATCACAACGATGTCCGCTTTTCCATTCCACATGATCCAGCGCATCCGCCAGCACTGACAGGGTTACATAAGTCATTGGCAGACCTCCGATGGAACGGATGGTCAACGCAGCTAATACCATTGGCATATTTCTTGCAAAAATAGCACCCATTACGCCACCGGTAATGGCAATCACACTACAAACAACATATGTTTTCTGCTTGCCGAACTTTTTGATACAAGGCCACAAAATCAACACACCTGGTCCAAGCATCGCCTGACCAATTATATTGAGCAGGGAAAGGGTAACTCCGTCGTTATAAGTTCCCAGTACCCAGTTGCTGTAATAGTGCATACAGGTAACCTGAAAATTGTTGCATAGCTGATAGGTCAAAATAACAATAATAATCATTACCCAATATTTGCTGGAAAGACATCCTTTAATTTGATCCTTCAAAGAAATGCTCTCCTCGTTTTCATTTGCTTCCTCCATCCCCTCTTCCGTAATACGCTCTTTGATAAAATAATACTGAAACAGAGTACCAATAATCGCCAATATCGATAACACGCTCATAACCAGAATCCATCTGCTCTGGTCGACGCCCATATATGGCAGAGCAAAAGAAGGAAATAAAACGGCCAGAATCAAGCCAGGTACCATGTTAATTCCCATGGACTGCGCCATTGCCAGGGTATCTCGCTTCTTGCTGTCACGAGTTGACAGCGGCAGGGTTACTACATTGCTCAGATTGTACATGGTATACGAGATACAAAAATACAAATTGTAACTACAGGTTACCCATACTGCCGTAATTAACATATTGGAGACCGGAACCGCAAACAACAAAATGGCGGTCAGGGACATAAGTGGTCCAGACACCAGAATCCATGGTCTTGCTTTGCCCTGCACACTTTTTGTATTGTCAACAAAGCGTCCCATAATAATATTGGTAATCGCATCAAGTATCTTGGAAATCACCGGCATCAAGGCAAGGAACAGCCCACCCGCCAATGCATTAAGATGAAGGACATCGGTGTAAAAGCTATTGAGAAAACTGCCGCCCACTGCCCCATATAAACTTGCAACCAACGCCGGACCCAGGAAGTAACCAATCCATCGTTCACCATTGCGAACTTCATCTTTTTTTATCCGTGAGTTAAAAATTGGATTTGATAATTGTTTGAAATAAAATGTTTTCATACATTTCTCCTTTATTCATTCTGTCTTTATTTCTACATTTTTTCGTTTTCTTTTTGTACCTCTATTTCTGCACTTATATTTCCAGTTCTTCTATTTCTATATGCATGATTGCACTTCTATCTCCAGCTCTTGCGTCTGTAACCCGACTCCTGATACCTTCACAAAAATCCGGCCTGGCTCATATCCAGCACGTATTACTGCCAGTGACCTACCATAATAAGTTGTATGACATTTACTATAAAAATTTTCTGCCATATTGGCTCTTGCCGAACCATATCCTTGCAACACTCCTGCTCCTGTCACTTCCACAGTAAGCTTCTGATCCACAGATGATTTGGTAATTCCATTGGCTCCAACCAAATCAATATTTAAGAAACACAAATCCTGACCATTTGCATAAAGTATCGTTTTCTCCGGTACCAGCTTGATTTTTGTGTCACCCATAGCAGATTCCATAATGCTGCGAGATATCTCCCGGCCGTTCCCATCATAGCCCACTGCTTCCAGCTTGCCTGGTTGAAATGGTATCTTTTTAAAAATTGCAGTCGCTTCTTTGGTCTTTTTCATCCCAAGGGATTTGCCATTTATAAGCAATTCCACCCTTTCTGCATCTGAGTATATGGTAACATTCCCCGCAATACCTTCACAGCCTTCCCAAGACCAGCTGGCAATGGTATCTGCCTTGCGCCACATACGGGCAGATTTAAAATGGGTAGTATGGGTAAAGGGATCTACACCGATTACCGGCTTATCCTCCATTCCCCATATAATTTTGCTCCATCCTACTTCCGGACGCATTTTTCCACATATATCAATAATCCCTGGACCACCGGAAATAATCAGTCCCGGTTCGGTATCTTTCTTTGTCTTCTTATCCAGGTAACGAATCGTTCCAATTCCTGATTCCCCCAGGTAGTCCCACCCGGTCCACATAAAATCTCCAATCATCGTGGGAATTTCCTGGACCAGCTTCCAGTTTTGATACAAAGAAGCCGGCATCGTTTCTGCACCTACAGTGGCCTGATCAGGGCGCTCGCTCCCGTCCTTTCCATAACGTGAGGTTGCATAATTATAGCCCGGGATATCAAAAATTTCCCGAATAACCTTTGCTATCTTATTTGCACCGCCCGTCGAAGCTGCCTTGTCCATCTGGTTCCCCATACGATTCATCAACATATTAAAAAAGGCCGATGTGGGTATCTTGGCGGTATCGTCAACCCCTTTTTCACTTTCTTTATTTGCAAAGGGTTCGGACTTCTTGCTAAAGGATGCCATCAATGCTAAGGCCAGATTCACTCCTGACGTCACTGGTCTGGTCTGATCCAGGACATGGCAAAAGGCAACCATCTTTCTTGCCATGTCCTGACCTTCTGGGCGTCCAATCTCAGAGATTTCATTACCAATCGAATACATTACAACACATGGATGATTGTAATCCTTGGATATCATTGCCTGGGTATCCTGCTGCCACCACACATGAAACTTCTCCTTGGCATAATCATATGGATTCTTATGTACCAGCCACATATCAAAGGTTTCATCCATCACATACATTCCCATGACATCACAGGCATCCAGCATCGCTTTTGAGATTGGATTATGAGCTGAGCGGATTGCATTAAATCCAGCTTCCTTAAGAATTCGGACCCGGCGTGCTTCTGCATCCCGAAAGTTACAGGCTCCCAATACGCCGTTGTCATGGTGAATACAAGCACCACGGAGCAATACGGACCGCCCATTCACCAGCAGCCCATCTTTCCCCCACGACAGGGTTCGCATACCAAAGTTCACCTGACTCGAATCAACAATCGTTCCATCCTTGATAATCTGTACGCAGCATTGGTAGAGATATGGATGTTCGTCATCCCATGCCTTTACATTAGGAATCGTTATACATACATCGCTTCCTTCTGCTTCTGCAACAAGGCCATTGACATTCTGTCTTTCTGTGTTTTGCCCTCCGGCAAAAATCTGAAGCCGTATCTGACAGCTTTCTGACAACACGGCATCGGTGGTTACTCGAATTTGATCAGGACCGGTCACCGTCACCTTAATCCCCTCTGGTCGAATGTATTCCCTCCCTGCTACATACAGCTGTACCTCACGATAAATACCACTGCCAGAATACCATCTTGAATTTGGCATTTGGCTATTATCTGCAATCACCGTAATTTCATTTTCCCCTGCCGTCACTTGCCCGGTCACATCAACAAAGAAATTCGTATAACCATACGGATGCTCTGCTGCACAATTCCCATTCACCAGCACCTGAGCATTCTGATAGACGCCTTCAAATTCCAAAATCATTGTCTGCTTACTCATTTCCTCTGTTACATTCCAGTTTTTTTTGTAAATATATTTACCACCTGCAAAAAAGGCTCCTGCACTTCCGGATTTTGCCGTCTCACTTCGGGGTTCATAAAGCATGGCATCGTCCGGTAAGTGAACCTGTCGAATCTTTTGGTCCCCTTCCTTTTTAACGCTCCAGGCTCGATTAAAATCACATTTTTTCATAAAGACCTCCTGACATTTTCTTATTATCCTTGTTATAATATACTAATCCAATTGCTCTATAAAAAAAATCACATTTCAAATATTTATATCATATTCCAAACAAGTCTGTTACAATAGGGTGTAAAATAACATATACACTGAACGCATACAACGAGCATAACACTGGAGGCAGAACCATGAGAATTTCACCTGTTTGTCATTATATTTCAACTCAATTGAATACCATTGTATCCTTATATTCACCTGATTCTTTCCTGTTGGAGCAGTATCTGCCTGGAGAAGGTTTTTCTGATTTTTTTTCACCTTATCCCGCTATTCTGGCATTTTTGATTGAAACAGCCGCTGAGGATTATCCGGTTCTTTCCTTTATCAATGAATATATGAGCTACGTTAGTTTCAAAACTGACGAGGGTATTTATATAATTGGCCCCTTCCATCTTCTGTTTTCCGAAGAAGGTATGTACGCACAGCATAAGCTGACAATAGAGGAAATTGAACAGGAAGCTCTGGCAAAAATACCTGCTGCTTATCCACCCTTTGCTCTTAAGTATATCCTGCTTCTGTTCAACAGCTGCCAGCAACAGGATTTAACGGAAGCCGAATACTTTCAGCAAAATTTTCAAACCGAATTTATCCGACAGGAAGCCACCGCACAGACCGTTTCCAGTATCTTTTCCAACCGTGAAAATCAAAAAATGCATAATCCTTATGATCAGGAAATCCGTTTGTTAAAATGTATTGAAGAAGGCGATATTGAAAAATTAAAGCAAACCTGGTCAGAGCCAATCACCGGTGAACTGGGCACAACCGCCGCCGATCCCGTTCGTAATGGAAAAAATATGGCTATCTATAATGTAACTGCTTCCGGCCGTGCCGCTATTCGCGGCGGGCTTTCTGCAGAATATGTATTTTCCCTCACGGATTCTTACTGCCAGCAAATAGAAGGATTAAAAAATATGCTGCTCCTGCAATCCCTGGTACAGGATGCAGAAATGAATTTTGCCCAGATGGTAGTCGATCAAAGGAGAGGTAAACAAAATGAATTAAAGAGAGAACATCCGTTGATTCATCAATGCAAGAATTACGTTTTTCAACATCTCCACAGTAAACTTTCAGTACAGGAAATTGCAAAGGAGCTTCATGTACACCCCAATTTTTTAAGCTCATTGTTTCATAACCATGAGGGTATTCCTCTTTATCAATACATTTTACTGCAAAAAATTGATTTAACAAAAAATCTGCTTGTTTATTCCGATTATTCTTATATTGATATCGCCAACTATCTGGGATTTACTTCCCAAAGTCATTTGGGTATCCGCTTTAAGGCGATTACTGGAATGACCTTAAAACAGTATCGTGACACATACAAAAAGGAGGAGTTTTCCTGACTCCTCCTTTTTGTATGTGCTGCCTCTCAAAGGAAGCATCAATCCTTTTCATTTTTATTTTGACGTCATCATCGCTTTTATTAAAAAAGGTATATCCGATGGTTTGAAAAACTTGGTCATAAAGCTGGAAGCAAATTCCTTTCCTGGCTTGGATGCTTTTGCCGTTGCTGCTTTTTGATCCTTCGTCTGCCCTTCACTAATACCAGAAAAATATGCAATTGCTTCTTTCCGTCTTGCGCTCCCCTTAGGATCCCACCAGTTTCGTTCTGTCCACTGAACCGCCAATTGAGATTTTGTTGTCTGATAATTTTCCAAACGTTTTATAAAATCTGAATACTCTCCTGCGCCACTCCAATTCAGTTCTGCCAGTGCATATATTCTCGGGAATAACAGCTCCTCCAGTCGCTGTGGTGTTTTAATATGTTCCGCCCACGCACAGGCTTCCATGCCTTTGCATCCTTTAGCTTTGGAAATATCCTCTTTTCGAATCATGGGAATGGTATGATACAGCTTTTTAAGCGGCGTCATGCTATACGGATAATCCAGATATAATTCAAACATATCCGAATAAATGAATTCCCCATCTTCTTTTACATAAGAGAGCATCCGCTGGCTAAAGTTGTTCGTCCAATACTGAATCGTGATATCCTTTGGCAGATTTGCTGCATTAAGTGACTCATTCCAGCAAATAGCTGTCTTCCCCTGCTTTGACAATATCTCGGTCACTCTACCAGTAAAGTATCCCTGTAAGTCATCCATTTCTGTGAGCCCCAACTCCTGCATGTGTTTCTGACAGGCAGGACAATGGCACCATTCCTCTTTCGGTGCTTCATCTCCGCCAATATGTACTTGTTTCGAAGGAAACAGTGGTAAAATCTCCTCAAACAAATCCTCAATAAGGTGAAATACTTCTTCCTTACCAGCACATAAAATAATCGGATAGATACCACCTGCGGCCGCAACCGGCACTTTCTTTCCAGAACAGCTGTATTCTGGATAAGCCGCCAGTAGTGCTGACATATGTCCCGGCATATCAATTTCCGGAATCACCTCCACCCCTCGGCTGACAGCAAATGTGACTACCTCCTTAATCTCCTCCTGGGTAAAGTATTCCTTGCTCACCTGCTGCAGCTTGGGATACCTTTTTGACTCAATCCGCCATCCCTGGTCATCCGCCAAATGCCAATGAAGAACATTCATTTTTACAAGAGACATCTGCTCAATTATTTTCTTTACTTCGTCAGTATGAAAAAAATGTCTTGCTACATCAAGGTTTAATCCACGATGAGAATAGTTAGGCTTATCTGTGATGCTGCCAGTCAACAGAGCTTTCTCGGTGTCCATTATCTGATATAACGTAGTCAGTCCGTGGAGAACCCCCTCCTCAGAAGCCGATGACAGTCTGGTATCTTTCTCATCAATTTGGAGGCTATATGCCTCCTGGGGCAGATTCTTATCTTTGCAAATATGCAAGGAATATATCTCTTGCTCCTTTTGTAATAAAAAGCTACCGCCCAGCAATTGTATTCGTTGTTCAAATGCTATCGTTACCTCATTGCTGAATTCATTTGATTCCAGATACCATTTCCGAGGAAGCTCCATCTTTTTTCCCGCTGTCATATTAACGGTTCCATTCACCTTTGGTATTATCATTTATTCTCCTTTCCGGGAAAGTCCCTTTACTATAATAAAATTCCCATTACAATTTCATGTTCCATCTCTTCTAAAACCTTGAAACCATATTTTTGATAAAAGCTGATCCCTTTTGAATTGTCACTCGCCACCGAAAACATCAAGCCTGGCACTCGCAGTTCTTTCAAATGGGCAATCAAGGTATCCATCAGACGGAAACCAATCCCCATCCGCTGATAATCCGGCAAGATATCAATGTGTAAATGAGCTGGATAATCCACTGCGTATTTGAGAGGAGCTTTCATAATTCCCTGATAAAATCCTTTTAAAGGGCTTTCCGCCAAATCCGGCACATACTGTTTCTCAAACTTATCTGCCCAGACTGACGAATCCTTTGCAGACAGAATATACCCAATGACGGTTTCCTCATCTGCTGCGACAAAGCAATGCGCTGGCTCCTGTTCTATGTAATAATTGCAAAAAGCGGTAAGCATCATTTCCTGAATCTGCTTCTGAGGCAGCTCCAGATCATATCCCGTTTCTAAACAAACCTTTTGTACCTGTGCATAATCGTCCATTTGATATGGTCGAATGATAATATCTTTACCCATTTCTTTTTCTCCTTTAAATGTTTTTATAGCCACTGGAAATAATTCTGCTGACAGACTCCATTCCTTCCCCTGACACCTTTACCATCAAGGAATCTCCCAGTACCTTTACAACTGCCTGGCTCCGTCCATAGTAGGTGGTGTATTATTTCTTCTTTTTTTCTTTTCTGCTTAATACTACATTTATTATACATCCAATTGTTTTTTATATCATATTTCTCATCGTTTTATTTCATTACTCACTGAATTTATGGTAAAATGGGGCCTCTTTTCATCTAACAACACAGGATTTTTCTCCAGTCATTCAAGACTGATTGCCCCTGAACACTTTCTTTCCATTCGTATTTCCTTAAACCACCTTCTGCTAAGCACTCCTGCTATCAAAAGAGAGATTACATCCGATATGGCTCCCGAAAAAATCATTCCGTTCAGACCAAATAGAGTATTCATCAATATAATCACAGGTATATATATAATTCCCTGACGTAGCACAGATACCAGCGTAGCATAGGATACTTTTCCTGTCGCTTGCAAAAAGGACGTACATAACTGATACAGACCAAACACCGGACCAGTTACCAAACCACCAATCACCATAAACTGTCCATACGAAATCAGCGTTTTGTCATCAATGAAAAATGCCACAATTTGATTTCGGAAGGTAAAACAAATTGCTGTAAGAATGGTTCCAATTGCAACTGTTACCACTGCTGTTCTTTTTAAAATAGCACCCATTCGTTTTAGATTTCCAGCTCCGTAATTATATGCAATAGCTGGCTGTATCCCCATACAGATTCCCATCGCAATCATGCCAATAAGCATTCCCACTTTAGAAGATACCCCATTTGCAGCAATGACAATATCCCCATATCCCACCAACAGTTTATTGGAAAACATACCGGCAAAGCTCATTAATATTGTGCTGGTTGCTAAGGGAATTCCTAAGGTAAGGACTTGAAAGGGAACTCTCTTTTTCAGTGTAAAATCACCAATACTTAAGGATAATTTCTTCTGCTTTTTTACCACATGGGCAATCAGATAAATACAACTAACCAGATTTCCTAAAACGGTCGCAATGGCCGCACCTGCCACACCCATATTTAACCCCAGAATAAAAAGAGGATCCAGGGCGATGTTCGTAAGTGTTCCAAGACCATTTCCAATCATAGATTCCTTCGCTGAACCATCTGATCTGACAATATTGGCAAATACATTTGCAAAAAGGACTGCCGGTGCCCCAATTGCCATGATTCGAATATACGTCCCTGCATATTTCATGATGTCCCCAGTTGCCCCCAATGCCTTTATCAATGGATTACAAAAGAGCAAAATAACCACGGTCACAATAGCACCAATTACCAAAGAACTATAGCAGCAAAAGCTTGTGATGTTGCGAATTCTTTTTTCTTCCCGTTTGCCCAAAGCCATAGACAACGCAATGGAACCACCGCCACCCAGCAAGGTACCGATTCCCTGTAGTACAGAAAAGATTGGTCCTGATAAGGCTATGGCGGCCACCTGATTGGTATCACCAGTTTGCCCAATAAAATATATATCTGCCATGTTATATATGACAAGTACCAACATAATTACAATTGTCGGTATGCAAAGTTTTACAAATAGTTTTCCAAGCGACCCTTTTTCCAGCATTTCTTCATTTTTCATTTTAACCTAAACTCCCATCTGCCCACTTCAGCGGACGTACATAATCAATCGTATACAATTAACTCAACAGTTGTTTCTTTTATTTATTTTTAGTATAATAACAGCGACAATTAAATTCAATCATCAATTCATCAACAAGTGTTGTGTTAATTAATTGGATATGATATCTACTACTGGCGAAATTAAAAATCGAGGTGAATTTGGAGGCATTTATGAACACAAAAAACAATCAACGATTTCAGCAGACAGGGTATTTCATTGAGCAAACATTTATAGACTTATTAAAGAATAAAGAAATAGATAAAATTACAGTAAGTGAAATCTGTAAGCTGGCTAATATTAACCGAACTACCTTTTATCTTCATTATCTGGATATTTATGATTTGCTTCAGAAGACAGAAACAAAAATGTCAGAACAAATGCTGGCCATATTTACATCAAATCATGGAAAAGGCATTGGTGATAGTTTTATAAAGCTTTTTTACTTTATTCGGGAACACCATGATTTCTATCAGGCGTATTTTCGCAACAATAATCAGGCCAATATCATCAGTGCCCTGCTGCCTGGTTCCATGGAGAACTCTGCAAAACATCTGGCATTTAAAATGGGATTTAAGAATTTAAAGGAATTTCATTATCATCAGGAATTTTTTAAAGCCGGTATCATCGCTTTAGTTAAACTTTGGCTAAACACCGGCTGTGAAGAAACGCCTGAAGAACTTGCGGAGATTATCGGCAGAGAATATTCTCCACAACGAGACCTGTTCCTTTATGGAGATAATAGTGATTGACCTTTCAGTTCAATGCTTCGAGTTTTCTTAACTTCTCCTCCCGCAGCGACATTATAATAAAATTCCCATTACAATTTC